>JBFEXS010000041.1:0-16829 GCA_041562555.1 Sulfurimonadaceae bacterium | reverse complement strand
TCCCACAAGGTACTGGCTCCTGAACGACTCACCGCAAGATCACTTTGCTGCATAAGCTGATCAAGATCCTCCCGGAAATCAAAGACTTCCGCATCAATGTCCAAATCCCTATAGGCTTTAATGACCTTCTCTATCTCCAGCTTACCGGCCTGATGAATGATGTTTATCCCTTTGTCACGTAAAAGCGGGGCGACCTGAAGTGCGAGTTCATTGATAAAGCGCGCACCCTGGGATCCTCCTAAAAAAATAACCGTCCCAATCTTGTCACGCTTACGCGCAAGTTCAAAAAAGCGTTCCCTGACTGGGTAGTCTTTAACAAAGGACTCCTCTTCATAGGAGCTGTAAAAACCTCTTGCATAGGGTCGAAGGAGACGATTCAAACGACCCACTTCGGCATTTTGTTCATGTATAAAATAGGGCTTTCGCAACAAGGCAGCAGCAAATGAGGCTGGAGCAGCAGAGAATCCCCCCACACTGATGACTACATCCGCCTTTTTCACTAAAGAGAGCGCTTTTATCGTTGCCGTAAATGTTTTAAAAAGCGAAAAGAGCTTCCCTATTCCTTTTTTATTCACGACCCCGCTGGTATCCAGGAAAAAAACTGATTCAAAATGCTTGTCTCCCTCGAACCAACTGCGATCCTGCCCCGATTTGGAACCGACAAAGAGACAAGTATGCCCGGACTGAAGTGCTGCATCCCTGAGGCTCTTTGCGATCGCCAGATGACCGCCGGTTCCTCCTCCCGTAATAAGTATCCTCATGATTTTCGCATCTTCTTGGAGATCATAAGTACCATCCCCATCCCAATACTCGCTGCTAGCATCGAAGATCCCCCATAGGAAAGAAAGGGTACTGAGATACCCTTGATGGGAGTCAATCCGCTTATCCCATAGGCATTCATCAAAAAAGCAAAAGCAAAAAGCAGCCCGATACCAACACTGAAAAGATAAAACACCGGATTGTCACTGCGATTGGCAATCTTGAAGATACGCTGCAAGATCACGATAACGATCATCGTCACGAGCAGTACACCAAAAAAACCGAACTCTTCGGCCAGTCCGGCCAAGACGAAGTCTGTATGGACTTCGGACAGAAAACCGAGTTTAAAGGTACCGTTAGCCAGGCCTGTCCCAAAAAAACCACCATGATGGATCGCATTCAAAGAGTGTCCTATCTGGTAGGGTTCCTCACTCACAGTGATACGAAGATGTTCTGAGATCGACTCCGGCAATAATCCGAGTACAAATCCCTGTATCGACGCCCACCAGGACTTGATACGGATGATCCTGTGTTCAGCGGTCAGGATGAAAAAGATGAAAAAGGCAAATGCCAAAGAGATCAATGAGAGAAAAAACTTAAAAGAGCTTCCCGCAAAAAAAAGCAAAAACGCCAATGTCAATCCCAAAACGACGACTTGACCCAGATCGTTTTGCATAAAGGCGATCAAAAACATCACGATAACAAAAACCACAGCATAGGGCATAAAGCGTGCAAACTCGTCTCTCAAACGAAGTTCACTATGATGATCTGAAAGCTTTCGCGTGAATGACCAAGCCAGAAAATAGACAAAACCGACTTTAAAAAACTCTACCGGTGCCAAAGAGAATCCGGCTATTTTGATCCATCGCTTTGCACCTCCGACCTCACTTACCAATGAAGCAGGCAAAAAGGGCATGATCATCATCAAAAAGATGCCGATAAAAAAGAGGCTTAGACCCAGAGGATGCAACAGTTTATCTGCATCAAACTGCGAAATCCCCCACATGACTATAATCGATATCAATGCAAACACTGCCTGTCTGACAGCAAAATGAAAAGGGTTTAGTTCAAACAGGATAACGATATACGAAGAGAGCGAATAAGAGAGTACTATCCCGATGGTAATCAGCAGTGATACGGATAAAAAAAGAGATCGATCTGTCATTAGCCAACTTGTTTCAATTTAATCTTGCGCCATTTTAACTTGCCCTCACCTATATTTTGATTAAAAGAGGTACAATTATGTTCAAACAGGCCTTTGAAAAGAATAGTAAAAATGGTACAAAACTTGCTTGTATAAAAGTATTCTAAGGAGAGAAGATGGGTATTCAAATCAGTAAGGCACATGAACTCATGTCAAAAGCCCTTGATTACAGGGCTGCACGACAGGACCTCATTGCTGGGAACATCGCTAATGAAGACACCCCATTCTATCGTCCTAGAGATATCAGTTTTGAAAAAACACTTCAAACTGAGGCAAAAAAGATTTTCAACGAACCTCAGATCTCCAAGCTGGAATTGGCACAAACGGATGGTGCACATTTCAAATCAGCCTTGGAAGAGAACTCGGGTCTGGCTAAACTTTATTACCGTGACGGGCATCTTGCCCGAAATGACGGGAATAGTGTTGATCTGGATGTCGAGACAACAGAAATGACAAAAAACTCAATGATGTTTCAAGGTCTTACAGCCGCTTTGAAAAAAGAAGCAATGATTTTCAAAGCTGTCATCCAGGCTTCTGAGCGTACACAATAATGCTTAGCAGCCAAGCATCCAAAGATGCCATAGAACGACAAAAGGATTTGTTATGAGCCAGTTTTTAAACAGTTTTGATATCAGTGGGTATGGACTTTCAGCCCAGCGTGCCCGTGTTAATGTCATATCATCAAATATTGCCAATGCACAGACGACGCGCACCGAAGAAGGTGGGCCGTACAGACGTAGGGAAGTGATGTTTAAAGCCATTGACTTCAACAAAATTCTTAATGACAGACTGATGCAAAACACCAGTGATACTGGGTATTCCGATCCACTGGATGAAGGTGATCTACATAAAAAAGTAAATCCGCCGATTATGAGTGTAGTAGTTGATAAGATCATCCGTGATGATAAAGAGCCGATGATGAAATATGAACCGGGACATCCTGATGCTAATGCAGAAGGGTATGTCGCCTATCCAAATATCAATCCGGTGATTGAGATGGCGGATCTTATCGAAGCAACCCGATCATACCAGGCGAATGTGGCAGCATTTCAAAGTGTGAAAAGTATGGCGCAATCTGCCATGAGTATTATTCAGGCGTAAGAACTAAAAAATTAAGGTATAATTAGAGTATGAGTGATTTAAACAAAGTTTCCGGTCTTTCCACTGCTGACTTACTAGGCAAGGCAAATGCCAAAGGCCAGACTAGTGGTGAAGGCTTTGCTGATGCACTAAAACAGTCTCTGAATGAAGTCAACGAGATGCAGCAGTCCGGTGAGAAGGCGATGAGCGACCTCGCGACCGGGCAAGTAAAAGATCTGCATCAGGCTGCCCTTGCCATCGACAAAGCCGAGATCAGTATGAAACTCATGCTAGAAGTCAGAAACAAGGCTCTTAATGCCTATAAAGAGATCTCTAGAACACAGATCTAAGCGTATAGCAGTTTTGCACTGCTATAGTTTCCACACAGTTTTATTTAATACATTGACTGTCGGCTCTCTTAATTCGTCGATCCGACCTTCTCAATAATCACACCGCCCTTTCTGACCTTTTTATTCTGTTGCATCTGCAGATATTTGATCTTTTGCTCGTCATTCAAAATAGAAAGTATCTTCATCTGTGTCTTCTCTTTACATGCTTTCATCTCTGCCTTATAGGCTTTCATCTTTGCTTGCTGCTCCACAGTCAAGTTCAACCCGGTGCCTATGCGTTCTTGTGTAAATGCCAAAGTGGACAATACACTCAACAATAAAAAAAACTTCATCCATACTCCTTGCTGCAAACAGTATATCATAAAAAAAACTTATGATTTATAAGAAGATCCTATTTTTGTCGCTGTTAAAAAAACATAGTTTTTTCCCGTCAATGTCACCCTGAACTTCTTCTGTTGTAGATACTTTTTGCAAAACATGACATCACTATAAAGCATTCCCATCTCCGAAAAGTTATAGTTTGGAACCCTGGCGCCATAGACCATCTCACCATCTATCCATCGGCAATTGGGAAAACCCAAAATCACTGCACCGCCTTCTTCAAGATAGTTCTGGATAAGTGACATGAAAAAAGGTTTAAAATCAATGTTGGGACTTTGCAAAGTACCGATTGAAATGATAAGGTCAAACTTTCCAAGGTTCAATGCCCCAAGAGCATTGATATCATGCTCGATGAAATTGACGTTGTCTTCGGGAAACCTGTCCTGTGCATAGGAAATGGCGGAAGCAGAATAATCTATCCCTGTAAGTTCTATAGTTGAATACTGAACTTCATCTAATACTTCCTTGATTAATGCGAACTCGTCTCCACTGTTTACCCCCAGATCCAATACACGCTTTCGCTTCTGTATTTTGACATTCTCCAGTGCCTGTTTGTACGAAAATAGAAATACCGGTTCTTCATTCTTATGAATCTTAAAAAATTCAGAGTCTACTCCATATTTTTCGATACTGCTCTGTGTTTTATGAAAGCTCTCTGTATGATCGAGTTTTTCAAAGATCAGTCGTACATGATATTCATCTGTTTTCTCCGGGGTCATCATCCGGCAGGACAGAAGTTCCGCCAGATCCATCCATGCCTTATATCCGCGGTAGAGATAAAGAACGTTCTGCCGTACAATTTCCTCTCCCGCATACTTTCCCCTGTAATTATCAGGATTAAGGACTTCAAATTCCACTCTGTGTTCTTCTTGCAAATGTTGATGGAGGAATCCAAAGATATCAAACATTGATTCATTAGAAAAACGTATCACTCGAATTCTGCCTTCGAAGGAAATTCTTTCATCGTCTCATCAACAACCCTTTGAATATACTCTGTACGCTCTTGCGGGGTATCATGTGTCTTTAGAATATCCGTTGTCACACCTCTCCATACGATCTTTTCATCCTTTGGGTTCAATGCGTCAATGATCAAGGTTCCTTTTGTATACTCATAGGTACGTGTTGTCGCCACCATATGTCCTGCATATCCGTACCTTCCAAATCCCACCCTGATGTAATCGGTGTCTATGTCTTTTTTACTCTCTACGCCTACATGAAAAACAAAGATAAGATCAGCCGATTCCTTATCCGTTTTCTTATATGCTTTTTCCTGAAGGTTCTGCTCAAGAGCCTCTATGACCCTATCATTAAAGAGAGTATCTTCTCCCTTTTTGTTATGGTGTACGATGCTAAAGGCATGCTGCTGTACAAAGTCATATTCAGGGTCGTAATCCACCCTGACTTTAAGCGATGAACATCCGGCAATCAGGGTCAATCCCAGTAACACAATCCATACTTTTTTAATCATGAAAACCTTCCCTATCGTATATCTATTACGGTATTTTAACAATATTCCGATACAATTTCAGAAAAGAATAGAAGTCTTATGAGCAATCGAAGTAAATCTAAAAAAATATTAGTCCTTTTTCTCTTTTTGATCACTGGATTTATCCTCTTTCTCAGTTCACAGCTCTATACAGTCATCCATGAACGTCATCTGCCTTCACAATTCACCTCGAATGAAACCCGTGCCGAGCGCGGTGAGATAATCTCTGCAGACGGGTATCATATCGCTACGACACAACAACTCTACAAGGCTGTGGTCGACACCCGGAACATTGATCCCGATAAGAAAGACCTTTTTGTCAAACTTTTCTCTATCTATAGCGGAATCGATGAAAAGAGTATCTACAATCGTCTCAAATCACGCAAAGGGAGTGTCGTCCTCTCTTATCACATCGACCCTCAAGCTGCTCAATATCTCAAGACCCTCGCATATCGTCTGCGAAAGATGAAGGTCTTTATCGAATTTACACGCCCCAATGGCCGTACCATCTTGCACGGTCTGAACATCTTGCCAAGCGGGGAGATGCGACGCTATCCCTACCAGGATCTTCTTACGCCAATCGTAGGGTATATCCATAAGGTGGAAGATGACTCCTACACCCGTGTCCAAGGGGTAAAAGGTATTGAAAAAAGTTTTGATTATGCCCTTAATGCACAGGAAGATGGCAAGCAATTTGGTCCCCGCGATGTCAATAACTATATGATCCTCAATAAACGCTCCTACACCAAACCGGATGTAGATGGGCTAAATGTACAGTTAACCATCCCGGTCACCCTTCAAAAACGTATTGAGAAGATGCTGACGAAGATGAAAGACACACTGGATGCCGATGAGATAATGGCAGTCGTCATGGAATCATCTACCGGCAAGATCCTTTCTCTTGCGAGTTCAAACCGATTTACCCCAAACAACATCCTTCGATCTGACTATCCTTCTTTAAATGCCAATGTCATCGAATACAGCTTTGAACCGGGTTCTGTCTTAAAACCGATCATCTTTTCACTCTTGCTTGAGCATAAACTTGTCAATCCCTATGATCTGGTCAATGGACATAACGGACGCATGAAGTTAGGACGAAAACTTATCACCGATGAGCATAAGTTCCAGTGGCTAAGTGCTGAAAATGTTATCGTGCACTCTTCAAATATCGGTATCGCTCAATTGGCACAAAAACTTCCAGCTATCGATTATTATCAGGGCTTGATCGATTTTGGATTCGCACAAAAATCCAACCTACAACTCCCCTATGAGAAACAGGGCTCCGTCCCCGCCATCAATCGTCTTAAAAATGAAATCTACAAGGCCACTACTTCTTACGGATATGGTCTCAATGTCAATGTCATGCAGATACTCAAAGCCTACAATGCCTTCAACAACCGCGGACGAACCTTACAGCCTTACTTTATTGACAAGCTCATCGACAAACACGGGAACACGCAGAATATGGCACCCGAAGGCTCAATCCAGGTAATATCCCAAGCTACAGCCGAACGCATGAAGAAGATCATGATAAAAACCGTTAAAGAGGGAACCGGTGTGGGAACCATCATCCCCGGACTTGAAATCGGCGGTAAAACCGGTACCGCCCACATCGCAGAGAAAGGACGGTATGTCAACAAATACAATACCTCATTTTTTGGTTTTGCAAATGATAAAGACCATAAATATACGATCGGTGTCACTGTTGTACAACCCAAGACGAACCACTTTGCCTCACTCACAGCAGTACCTACGTACAAAGAGATCATTGAACTGCTTATCGAGTTCGACTACTTAAAACCCACACTTTAACTCAACCTAAGCCTAAAGCCATTACTATAACTTATACTATTTGATACGAGAAGGACTCTCATGTCTAGATTATCTACCTTTCTTTTCGCCCTAATGTCTTTAACATCACTGCTTCAAGCAGAAGAGTGGAGCACGACGAATATCCAACTTCTTTATGGAAATGATTTTGACAGACTTGTCGGTGAAAAACAGGTCCTTGATGGAGATATGAAAACAGTGACTATCGAACATGCCGGGGGATGGGAATATGGGAGTAACTTCTTCTTTATAGATATGAGTTCAGCAGACTACGCTTCGGGTGAAAAACAGACTGTTTATGCGGAATGGGCACCAAAACTAAGCTTTTCCAAACTCAGCAGTACGGACTTATCCTGGGGGTTCATCAAAGATATTTACCTTGCAGGAGAACTGAACAGAGGAAATGACTTCAGTGCTAATAATATCGGTCTTGGAGTCGGTTTGGATCTCCTGGGTTTTGACTTCATCGATCTCAACCTCTTAAGCCGTAATGATAATTTCAACGACGCGACCTTTCAGATCGTACTCGCTTGGAAAAAGCAGTTTGACCTTGCTTCTGTACCTTTCGTTTTTGAAGGCTTCTTAGACTATTATGGGACAGACTACGGAACAGAAGTTCTTACCCAACCACGGCTATTGATAGACGGCAGGGTGATTTCTGAAGAAATGAATAAGCTGCAAGCAGGAATAGAGCTCTATTATTATAAATCCTCGGCAGCTCCATGGAGAGGAAGTATCCATGAAACAGTACCTCAGTTTATGATCAAATGGGTCTGGTAAGTCAGATCCAAAGGTTATCAATCAACCGGGTACTTCCTAATTTAGCTGCTACCAAGATAATACTGTTTCCTACTTCGATCTCCTCAAGGGGAACGAAGTCCCGTGATACGATAGCGATATACTCCACATCCAAAGGTGCCAACACTTCCCGCATATGCGCCTTAACCTCCGTCGTACCTTTTACATTTTGCATGACCAGGTGTGTTGCTGCCTTAAGGGACTTGGATATCTTAAGTGCCTCGACGCGTTCAGAATCATCTAGATAAACATTACGCGAACTCATAGCAAGTCCATCACTCTCTCGAACTGTATCAAGAGGGATGATCTGTACATCCATACAAAAGTTTTTGACCATCTGAGTGATCAGGGCCAGTTGCTGCGCATCTTTTTTACCGAAATAGGCCCGTGTCGGAGATACGATATTCAAGAGTTTCATCACCACCGTCAGAACCCCATCAAAGTGGCCCGGTCTCATATGTCCTTCAAGGACATATCCTCGGACATTCGGCGCCACTATCTTGATCTCATCTTCCTCATACATGTCATCGACCTGAGGATAGAACAGGATGTCTACACCGGCTAAAGAGCAGATTTTCTCATCGGCTTCGAATTTTCGCGGATACTTGTCAAGGTCTTCACCCTCTAAAAATTGTGTTGGATTTACAAAAATAGAAACCACATTAATATCATTTGCTTTTACAGAAGCTTCTATAAGGCTCAAATGACCACGATGCAAGGCACCCATAGTCGGTACAAAACCCACCGAACCCTGTTCATTTTTCAATAGTGATTTGAGTTCTTGTGGAGAACGAACAATCTTCATCTTAAGCCTTCATGCATTATAATAATGGAATTATATACTATTTAATCGGATAACTCTATGGACCATTATGAATACAGTGAACTCCTAAAAACTTTAGCCACAAAGATGCAAAATGTTAGTAACATTGTCAAACCTGACAGCATCAAAACCCGTTTGGATGAGATAGAGGCCCTGGAAAACTCTCAAGACTTTTGGAATGATGCCAGCAAGGCTGCCACGATCCAAAAAGAAAAGACTCAGCTCGAGCGCAAACTCGAGAAATACAAATTGGCATCGGGAAAACTTGAAGACGCGAATGATCTGTATGAGATGGCAAAAGAAGAGAAAGATGATGAAAGTATAGAGATGCTTTTTGCAGAAGCTGAAGAGCTCGAAGAGAGTGTAAAGCAAATGGAAATCGAAGTCATGCTCAGTGGAGAGCACGACGCCAATTCTGCCATCATATCAATCCACCCGGGAGCAGGAGGGACCGAGTCACAGGATTGGGCCCATATGCTGTTTCGAATGTATTCCAGATGGGCTGAGCGCCGTGGATTCAAAACAGAGATCCTGGATTATCAAAATGGTGACGAAGCAGGTATCAAGGACGCATCTATGCTGATTAAAGGAGAAAATGCTTATGGCTATCTCAAAGTCGAAAACGGCATCCACCGTCTCGTCCGTATCTCACCCTTTGATTCTAACGCAAAACGTCACACCTCCTTTACCTCTGTAATGGTCTCGCCGGAACTGGATGATGACATCGATATCGAGATCGAGGACAAGGACATCCGTATTGACACCTATCGAGCATCCGGGGCCGGTGGACAACATGTCAATAAAACCGAGTCGGCTATCCGTATCACACACCTTGAGACGAACATCGTCGTACAGTGTCAAAACGACCGAAGTCAACACAAAAACAAGGCGACAGCAATGAAGATGCTGAAATCTCGTCTGTATGAACTTGAACTAGAAAAACAAAAAGCAGAAAAAGATGGAGTGGAGAAGTCAGAAATCGGCTGGGGCCATCAAATCCGCTCCTATGTCATGCAGCCTTATCAGCAAGTCAAAGACACCCGTTCAAATGAAGCTTTCTCCAACGTCAGTGCTATTTTAGACGGTGATATAGACAAACTCATCGAAGGTGTCTTGATCGCACAAAGTACGCACTAAGTCTTAAACAAGGTATCTTTTGAGTATAATAGTTCGACTAGATTAGTACGAGGTACACTATGGGACATTTTGACAATCGATCAATCTTATACCTGCATGGATATGATTCCTCCTCACAGGGGGATAAACCCAATATGCTACGCAAACTCTGTCCCGAAAACAGACTTCTTATCCCTGACCTTCCGCTAAACCCCCTTAAATGTATGGAACTCAGTGAAGACACGCTGCGTACGGCCTCCAATGACACGATCATTATTGGAGCCTCCCTAGGAGGGTTCTACGCCTATTATCTTGCGGCAAAATTCAAAAAAGACTGTCTTCTGATCAATCCTGTCTATCAACCCGCCATGGAAGCAAAAAAGATACTCGAACTTGAGGAAAACCCTGAGAAGAAAAAAGTCATCATGGACGCTGCCAACATGTATCTGACCTATAGCAGTAATCTTAACAGTATGAACCCTCCGGCCAATTGTTATGTCGCCCTGGGAGAACATGATAAGACTATTGACCCTGAACTCTCATCTCTGCACTTCTCACATGATACAGTAAAATTTTATGATGATGACCACTACATGCTAAATAGTTTCGCACAGGTCATTAAAGACTTTGAAGGTTTTTTAGAAGAGACTTTTTAAGGTTTTTTGCACTGCTTATCTACGCAAAAACCGCCACGGCTAATTTTCCTTTTTTAAAAACCCATACGCCAAAAAACCTGCTCCACACATACTCATGATAATCAATGTGATCCGTAATTGCTGCTGTTGTTTTTGACGGTGTTCCTTCATAATATCCAGGTTCGATTTGCCGCTTACCTGTTTATTTGACCCACTGACTCTTGCTTCCATGCGTGCTACATTTGCAGCTGCTTTTTCTTCATCGCTCAAACCTGTCTTTGGCTGAGCCCAAAACAGCATGACAAGTGTCATCAATAAAAAATTTACACCCGTGATCTTTGCCGCCAGTTTCTGATTCTTTTGTACCCACTCTAACACCAATCTCTACCTCCGTTTTACTTTATCAATAAGAGGCTTGATGTGATGAAGGAAACTTGCCGGAACAATTGGTTTTTTGATAAATTGATGCACACCAAAGACTCTAAAGTTATCCTTATAGCATCCGTCTTCCTCTGCAGTGACCATCACGATCCGTACCTTTTGCATATGTTCGAGCTCTGTACGCAGTATCTTCACAAGTGTATATCCATCCATCTGGGGCATATGCAAATCACAGAAGATGATATCATAGGCGTTGTCATTAAAATCATCAAGTGCTTCGATTGCAGATGAGAATTCTGTTACTTCGTTTTCTGTTATTCCTAACTGGTCTAAGCAGATATTTATCATCATTCTTACGGATGCTGAATCGTCTACAATCGCTATCCTCAATCCCAGCCTTTTATTAATAGTGCTAATATTTTAACACGATTTTATCTTATTTCTTTTAGAATGTTTGCAAAGGAAATCTATGCGCTCTCTTGCTGATATTGCGGATATACACTATCTGACGATTCATTTAGATGTTAAACCCGATCACCTGCACACAGCACTTGATGAAATATATAAAACAATATCCCCGACTCATAAAGAAGACGGTTGTCTGGAATATCGGCTATTACATAATGAATGCTCCGTCGTAATCTTTGGAAAATGGAAAAACAAGATGTCTTTGCAGATGCACCTGCTTTTACAATTTCATCTTCAACTGGTAGAGGATATCTTGCCTCCCCTCTGTGACAAAATCTCTGTTCAAACCTATACAGAGATAGAACCACCTATAACCGCACTCAGTTTAGGGTAGAATTGCATCCATGAATAGACTGCTGCGTGAATGTACCGATGAAGAACAGTGTGCGTATTTGGAAAATGCCAAACAGACGACACATTACAAGATTATTGAAGATTGCAATATAGAATACTGTGAAGCCTTGATAGAAAGAGGATGGAGACGGTTTGGATATATGTTTTTTCGTCCCGTATGTAGTGAATGCCAGGCCTGTGAAAGCTTTAAAATCGATGTGGCAAACTATAGCTTTTCAAAGTCTGAGCGCCGAATACTGAACAAAAATAAAAACACCAAGATCGTGATACAACAACCCCAGGTTACAACAGCCCATCTGCAGCTCTTTGAAAAATATCATGTTCACATGAAAGAAAAACGCAATTGGGATCACGAAACGACCACTGCACGGCACTATTATATGTCTTTTGTACACGGACATGCCGACTTTGGTTATGAAGTACAATACTATATTGACAATGTCCTGGTGGGGATAGACCTCATTGACATCTTGCCAAGCGGTATCTCTTCAATCTATTTCTATTATGACCCGGACTATGCAAAGTACTCTTTGGGGACCTTCTCAATGCTTCAACAAATACAGATCGCAAAGGGAAATCATCTGAAATGGATCTATATGGGTTATTACGTGCAAGGGTGCCAAAGTCTGGAATATAAAAGTCGCTATAAACCCTATCATATCCTGCAAGGACGGCCCTGTGATGCGAGTGATCCTGTCTGGACGCCTGCCGATAGCTGAAAGTCAATCTTAAAGGGATAACTTAACTCTGCTTTTAAGCTATTTTCCATCTACTAGTGTTAAAATGTACCAATTATAAAAAGGTGTAAAGTAATTATGCAGAGAACCTTTATGGAAAAAAGACGGCGACGTCCCTCTTATGTGATTCCAAGTCTCTTTTTTTTACTTGAGATTACCATGATGTGGTTATTGGCCAGCCTTTTCAATTGGGACTTCAACCCTTTGAATTGGAATATCTATGCCTATCCTGTTATTTTTTTGTGGATGGCTTTTATTAGTATAAAACTATCAATCGTCCTCAAACGGCAAAAGGCACCAAATGCATAGGCAGCTTCTTGACTACCTTCTCAGTGGTCACCACTTTTCAAAAGATGAAAAACTTCTGGCCTACCAGTTCAAGTTTTTTAATATCATGCTTACACTGGCATTCTCTTTTTCCCCTTTTATCGCCTATTTACACCGAGACTTTGATATTATACTCGTCTACAGTGACAATGCTTTTGCAATATCAAGTTTTATCCTCTTCTTGTTTTTACGACGTGACAGAAACAACTTTAGACTTGCCAGTCAGCTGTTTGTCCCCTCTTTGTTTATCACGATCACCCTGGTCTTTTTTCTGGCTGGTGATGATCCGACGAAGGTTATATGGGCTCCGATCTTTTTTGCCTGTGCTTTCTTACTTCTAAGTACCTGGCAGGGCATGGCCTGGCTGGGTGCCATCTTGGGCTCATACTTTTTGGGCTATTTTCTCTTGGGTGAGGAGAAAATATTTTACACTCTGGAAGAACTCCTCCTTATTTCCATTGCCTTTGTGACAGTCTCTTTCATCTTTAGTGCTTTCAAACAGAAGAACGAGTCTGACAATACAAGTCTGCTCACTGCCAATGCAAGACTTAAAGAGAAGTCAAATGAACTGGAAGACTTTAATCAAAACCTTGAAAAACGTATTGAACAGGCGCTACTTGAAAGTCAGCACAAGACTAAAGCGATTCAACGAAACCTGGACATCATCAACCAACATGTCATCACCGCACATATCGATCTTAATGGGCTGATCACCAATGTCTCCGAAGCCTTTTGTCTTCTTAGTCAATACAAACGACAGCATTTTATTTCCAAACCTTTTACGCTTTTATTCGATTCGAAGACGCATATACAGGATTTAAAAGAGATCTGGAAGCTTCTCCAAGAGGAAAAAGTCTATACAAGTGAGGTAAGAAACCTCAATAAAAGGCTGCAAAGCTATTGGCTTGACATGACCATATCCCCTGAATACACGGCACAGGATGAGCTTATCGGTTATATTATGATCGCCCATAATATCACAGACAAGAAACTTGTCTTGCAACAACAAGAGCAGCTTATCTCCCAATCCCGTCATGCTGCCATGGGTGAGATGATCTCTATGATCGCGCACCAGTGGAGACAACCTCTGGCTACGATATCAACCATCGTCACCAGTATGAACATTGACATAAACCTCGAAAGCTCAACACCGGATAAGATCCAGGAACAACTCGAACGTATTAATATCCAGGTCCAGCACCTCTCCAGTACCGTTGACGACTTTAGGGATTTCTTTAAACCGACAAAGGGCTTGGAGAACACCTATGTCAACACCTTGGTGGAAGAAGCTATCAAGCTTCTCGATCATCGATTGAATTCACATATTCAACTTGTATTCAAAAACCGTATAGAGACATGTCTCGCCCTATATCGTAACGAATTAGTACAAGTACTCATCAATATCTTAAATAACGCCTGTGATGCCATCGAAGAGACCAAACCCGCCAGACCAATGATCAGTATTGATGAATACATCGAAGACCAGGATGTTATTATAGAGATTGCAGATAATGCGGGGGGTATCAAAGAAGAGACACTCATGCACATATTTGATCCCTATTTCTCAACCAAGACAAAAAACGGGACAGGTCTCGGTCTATATATGAGCAAGACAATTGTCGAAGACCATCAAAAGGGAAAACTCTCCGCTTATAATCAGGGAGCAGGAGTCGTATTTAAAATAGCACTTCCCCTTGCCTCATGCAACATCTAAATGCCTGAGAGATTCAAATTCCCATTGCTTATGCTGCTTGCCATGTTCTTTTGGGGCGGCGGCTGGAGTGCGCTTAAGATACTGACTGAATCCGTGAATGTCGAGGTACTGACCTTTTGGCGATTCTTCATTATGGTACTCTCCTTTATACCGATCATCATTGTCTTCAAGCATCCATTAAAACTCCCTGTACAAGGCTTGAAACATATTCTAGGCAGTAGTATCTTGAATATTCTTTTCATGTTCTTTGCATACTGGGGGGTTCAGGCTTCAACGGCAGGAAGCGGCGGGGTGATCATTACCGTCATGAGTCCGATTTTTACCTTTATCATCACCCTGGTACTTTTGAAACATGTTCATAGTAAAGCCCAATACCTTGGCTTGTTCATCGGTCTGATCGGAGGATTTATCATGTTAAGACTGTATGACCCGGTCCACTTTATTCACGGGGGTGAGTTCTATTTTATTTGTGCCGCAATGATCTGGGCTGGTGTAACGCTACTCGCGCAAAACTCACACCTGCATATTCACCCGATACACTATAGTTTTTATATTGCTGTACTGGCGACTTTATTCCTTTTCCTTCTGACAATCCCTTATGATATATCCGTTGTCTTCGCACAAAAAGAGAAGTTCTGGATGGCGCTGATATACCTGGGGGTTTTTGGACAGACTGTTGCTACCACGATCTTTTTTGTCGCATCAGGACGTATAGGCTCTTCAAAGGCCAGTTCGTACATGTTTTTAGTACCTCTGTTCGCCCTCATGATAAGCTATACACTTTTGGATGAGCCCATTCAAATGCATATTGTCATAGGAGGTCTTATCTCCTTGATATCTGTTTATGTCATTAACAGGCAGACTCGGCCATGATGATTTATCCTCCGCTGAGCTCAATCCTAAAACAGGCTCCCTCTTTATTGTTGGATACACTGATCCTTCCTTCATGATGGGTCTCAACAATAATCTTATTCATATACAGACCGAGACCTGTACCGTTTTTTTCATGTTTTGTTGAAAAGTAGGGATCAAAGATATTCATCTGAATCTCCTCAGGAATACCCCCTCCGTTATCACATACCTCAAGAATGGCTTTCTCGTTTTCATCTCGTGTCGAAATAAAGATTTTTGGTTGATCCACTGTTTTCTCTTTAAAGTTGTCTTGTGCATTCTTCATAAGGTTCAAGATCACCTGCATCATCTCATTTTCATGCAGTTCCAGACTCACTTGACTCTGATAATCTTCAATAACTTCAATATTATTCGATGTAAAAGACCCCTGAACAATACTCAGGGCCTTTTGAACAGGTATATTGATTCTTTCTATTACCGTACTCTCTTCCGGCTTATAAAAGTCTCTGAAATCATTGATCGTAGTTGAAAGGTTTTGTACATATTCATTGATTTGTGCCAAGTGGTCTAAAATATAAAGGTTAAACTCTTCACGGGATTGGACATCCTCTAGATCAAATTTTTCAAGTTCGATCATCATGCGGGTATTGATCGTATTGGCGGTAATAGCTGCCAATGGTTGTCGCCATTGATGTGCAAGCATAGAGATCATCTCGCCCATCTGTGCCATGCGTGAGCTCTTAAATAAAAACTCCTGCTCTTTTTTGTGTTTGATATTGTATGGTCTGATTACCCATATATATATAAGCGGAGTACTTAATAACACCAATAATGTCGTATCGAGAATCGCCTCTTCCAGCGTAGATAACACTATGTCAATCGTACCTAATCCCAACATGATCAAGGTCTCTATCACCAAAATAATAATTGCAATGCGCAAAACGACACGTTTAATACTCAAAGGATCTTCCTATGTTATTCGTTTTCATTAAAAAAATATAATATCATATAAAAAGTTAGAAAATATTTTAAAGACGGTATTTGTATCTGTTAGGAAATCCCTGATTTAAATATGAAAAGAAAAGATGTAAGTCAATAAAGTTATTTTGTTTGGAAAAAATTCAAGTGAAAAGTAGTGGTGGAGGACCAGGGATTCGAACCCTGGGAGGCTGTGACACCTCGCCGGATTTCAAATCCGGTGCATTCGACCAACTCTGCCAATCCTCCATGTAACAATAAAAAGGGTCGATCGTTGTATGTTGGAGGCGCCACCCAGATTTGAACTGGGGATAGAAGCTTTGCAGGCTCCGGCCTTACCACTTGGCGATGGCGCCATCCATTACATGGTGCCCGGAGCCGGACTTGAACCGGCACAGTATTGCTACCGGGGGATTTTAAGTCCCCTGCGTCTACCGATTTCGCCATCCGGGCGATTTATACAACAATACTCAAGATTTAACAATAAAACCTTCAATATTACAAATAAATGGAGCGGGAAACGAGGTTCGAACTCGCGACCCCAACCTTGGCAAGG
>JBFEXS010000040.1:0-16940 GCA_041562555.1 Sulfurimonadaceae bacterium | reverse complement strand
CTTGAACGTCAATCAGAACATCTGGAGATGATCGCATCGGAGAACTTTACCCTTCCTGCTGTAATGCAGACGATGGGTTCAGTCTTTACAAACAAGTATGCTGAAGGATATCCGGGTAAACGCTATTACGGCGGTTGTGAGTACGCGGACAAAGTAGAACAATTGGCAATTGACAGAGCATGTAAGCTTTTTAACTGTAACTATGCAAATGTTCAGCCTCACTCAGGCTCCCAAGCGAATGGTGCAGTCTATGCGGCATTGATCAAAGCAGGAGACAAGATCCTTGGTATGGACCTTTCTCACGGTGGTCACCTGACACACGGTTCCAAGCCGTCATTTTCAGGTAAGAACTACCAATCTTTTACCTATGGTGTAGAACTTGACGGTCGTATCAACTATGAGCGCGTGATGGATATCGCTAAGATCGTTCAACCTAAGATCATTGTCTGTGGTGCTTCTGCATACGCTAGAGAAATCGACTTTAAAAAGTTCCGTGAGATCGCTGACGAAGTCGGTGCGATCCTATTTGCTGATATCGCACATATTGCCGGCCTGGTATGTGCAGGTGAACACCCAAGTCCATTCCCTTATGCTGATGTCGTTACGACTACAACGCACAAGACCCTTGCAGGTCCTCGTGGCGGTATGATCATGTGTAATGATGAAGACATCGCCAAAAAGATCAATTCAGCTATCTTCCCGGGTCTGCAGGGTGGTCCATTGGTACATGTTGTCGCTGCCAAAGCTGTCGGTTTCAAATATAACCTCTCAAATGAGTGGAAAGTCTATGCAAAACAGGTGAAAGCAAATGCTTCTATATTGGCTAAAGTTCTTATCGAGCGTGGATATGATGTTGTCTCTGACGGAACAGACAATCACCTTGTACTGGTCTCTTTCCTGAACAAAGACTTCTCAGGAAAAGATGCTGACGCTGCACTTGGAAATGCAGGGATCACTGTCAACAAGAACACTGTACCGGGTGAGACACGTTCTCCATTCGTGACTTCAGGAATCCGTGTAGGTTCTCCTGCATTGACATCTCGTGGGATGAAAGAAGCTGAATTCGAGCTTATCGCGAACCGCATGGCTGATGTATTGGATGATATCAATAACACAGAACTTCAGGCAAACGTGAAAAAAGAGTTGACAGAACTGGCAAAACAGTTTATTATATATACCGAACCGACATATTAACAAGTATATAAAAGGGGGTTCCTATGACAGCGATGGACTTAAAACTTATCAAGATGGTATCCGATCATTACTGGATAAAATCCGATACGGTAGTCGATAAGCTCTCCTATAAGGGGCGTACCTTTTACAATAAATATGAAAAAGTCAACAAGCCGCTTAACCAACAGGTGATCAATCAGCACCTCAAAGGTGAGATCACAGTGGCACACTCGCTTATAAACTCCCGTGACAAGGTTGAAAATATCGTCATCGACTATAACGGGCGTGACCCTCAACGTTTTTATCACCGTGCCCAACTGCTGTTACGTGAAGAGGGATATATCAACTTCACCGCCTTTGAGACGAAGACACCGGGTCATTTACACCTGTATATCCATAAGGGGCATACTACCCTTCAAGAGGCCTATCAGCTTGGTAAGATGATTTCGATGAAACTTGCTGCCAAAATGCCTAAACAATGGAGAGTCTTCCCTACCCAAGACCTTCCTCTGGAGTACAATATCTTGAATATTCCTATGGAAGTCTACGCCAAAGAACGTGGAGCTTCCTGGTCCAAACACATGTAATTCAGCGTGAAGCATGCTAGCTTATGTCTTCCGCGGACAGCACAAAGAATCAGACTCCCCCACTTCAATAGTGAATAAAGACGACACTGCCTCAATGACGACAGGAACTATGTATATTCAATCGATCGCTTTTCTTATACTAACAACAACATTCAGTGCATGTAGTACGACTCAACTATCCTCCCAGGAGCTGTCGGATTTGCAGATCGGGAAAAAATCACTCCTAAGAACATACAATCAGCCTCTACCTACCACATTCATGTTCGATTCACAACCTGTCATGCAAATTATCTCTGTGGATAGTAAGAGAGTCGATTCACAAATCTTTAGAACAGATGATCAAATAGTCCTTGGCCCTGGAGTTCATCAGATAGAGCTTAACTGCGTGTCCAGAGATGGTTATCATGAAAAAGATTATTCAGAAATCATTGAACTCGAAGTAAAACCCCGCATGGAATATCATTTTCGTTGTTCATTTGATTCACGTTTCGGTGATAGTGCTACATATGATGGGACCTTTAGTATAAAAGAGTACCCATCGACTAAATGAAGAAAGAGAGAAAAACATCAGAACTGCTTTATTAAAGCAGCCTTCTTAAACCTTCTTGACAAAGGCAGCCGTAACGGCCATCGCACCAAAGCCTGGTACCTTACAGTCGATATTATGATCCGGTTTATCCACCAACTTGATATTCTTGATCTTTGTGCCTACTTTGACGACATTTGAGCTGCCTTTAACCTTCAGATCCTTAATGACTGTTACACTGTCACCGTCTGCCAGGACAGTACCATTGGCATCTTTGATGACAAAACCTTCTGATGATTCATTTTTCGACCATTCATGTCCACACTCCGGACAGACATACAATTCTTGGTCTTCATAAGTATACTCACCCTGACATTCAGGACAATTTGGTAATTCGTTCATAGATATCCTTTGCGAAATTATAGCAGGTTTATGAAAAAGGGAACTTTCAGCCCGATTGAGTTAGATTTTTACGCTAAACTATGTATAATAGCAATTATTATAAATCGGGCATAAAACTTGCTTACAATACGATAACTTTTAATAAGGATGTTTCAATGGAAGAGAAAAACGAATTAAACGATATTATCTTAAATCGAGGTGGTGGAAACAGCGGTATGAAGAAGGTCATGCTGGCTGTTGCTTCCTTAGCCGTTTTACTGATCATCGTTGTCGTTATTATGAGCAGCCTCAACTCGGGAGGGACTTCTAATCTTCCTCAACCTATTGAACCGCCAAAACAGACACAAGTGCAAGCACCGATTGATGAGGATCCACTTTTTGAGCCTATTGCTATTGATGAGACACCAAGTGCAGATGAGAGCCTTGATAATGTCGCTAAAAAGATCAAAGAGCAGAGCCAAAAGGAAGAAGCAGTAAACTCTGAGTTTATCGAAGGACCGGAAAGTACTTTTGAAGAAGAAGCGACGGAAGTCGTGGTCCCTGCAAAATATGAAAAACCTGTCAAAAAAGAGGTTACCCCGATCGTTACTAAACCTGCTGTGAAAAAGCCGGTGACTACGACGGTTAAAAAAACTGCTGCTAAACCTGCGCCAGCAGGAAACTATTATGTGCAAGTCGGCTCATTCGGACGTTATTCACCGGATAAGAAGTTTCTGCAAAAGATCACAAGCAATGGTTACACCTATAAACTACATAAAGTGGGTAGCTTGACAAAAGTGCTTATCGGGCCATACCCAAGTGACAAATCAGCACGTAAACAACTTCCAGCGATTCGTACGAAGATCGAACCTGGTGCATTTCTTTCTAGGATATAATTTTTGATACACTCTTCTCAATTTACACTCGATCAATTTGCACCCATTGCGGTGTACCACAAACTTAAACAGCAGTTTCCAAAAGAGATCTCTTTTCTTTTTGAGAGTGCCGGTAACAGTGAAGGTAACTATAGTTTTATCATCATCGGTGCCCAAGAACGCCTGAGCTTTCAAGACAACATTACAACCTACACCGATGCGTCTAACACTACACAGACCTTGGATGAGGATCCCTTTACCTTTTTAAAGTCCTATTATGCAAAACTCGATCAGGAAGCCTACCGAAAAAAGACCCGAGAACTCGGGATCGGCTATATCGACGGGTTTATCGGCTACATCGGTTATGATATGGTCAAAGTCTTTGAGCCTGTCTTGCAATCGACCATGGACAGCTTGGAAGATGAACTCCATACCCCGGATCTTGACCTCATCCGTCCAAAACTTATCGTTGTCTATTCCCACAAGACGCACAAGCTTACGCTGGTAACGTCTATGGAAGAGATCCAAGATGAATTTGAAACGATTGAAAAAGAGTTAAAATCTTCCTATGAATATGTACCTCTCATTCCTGTCTCTTCAGATACGCAGGGAAGCTTTGCCTTTGATAAAGAGAAGTTCTTTGATATGGTCGCCAAGTCCAAAGAGATGATCAAAAGCGGAGATGTCTTTCAGATACTGATGGCAAACCGTTATACAGCGTATACAGAGGTTGATCCTTTTAGCTTTTATCGTATCTTGCGTACTAAGAACCCCTCCCCGTACATGTTCTTACTTGAATTTGAAGAGTTTTCAATCGTGGGAAGTTCACCGGAAGTCATGGTACGCCTCCAAGATGGCGAATTGCTACTTAAACCGATCGCCGGTACCCGTAAACGCGGTAATACTATTGCCAAAGACATGCAGATGGAAGAAGAGCTGGTCAATGACCCTAAAGAGTGTGCCGAACACCTTATGCTGATCGACCTGGGGCGTAATGATGTCTCCCGTGTAGCAAAGACCGGAACAGTCCAGGTACATGACATGATGCATGTTGAGAAATACTCTCACGTCATGCACATGGTAAGTGATGTCATCGCCGAACTTCGTGAAGATAAGGATATGTTTGATCTCTTAGCTGCCACCTTTACTGCCGGTACGATGACCGGTGCACCCAAGATCCGTGCGATGCAGCTTATCGCTGAATACGAAGGCTTAAAACGTGGTTTCTATTCCGGTGCGATCGGCTATTTCGGATTTGACGGGAATATGGATTCAGCTATCACCATTCGTACTTCTCTAATCAAAAAGGACCGTATCATCTTTCAAGCAGGTGCAGGCGTCGTTGCAGACTCTGTCCCTGAACTCGAGTACCTCGAAGTAAAAAACAAGCTTGGTGCCCTTCTAAGCTCTTTGGATGACCTAAAGCTCTAATTAAATTCTATAAGTATTTTCTTAAACTTTTAGAGTTACACTAAGCTATGCAGACACAGCTACGACTCGAAGAAAAGTTTAAAGACTTCATCTCTCAGGATGGGTCACCTTATTATTTCTATATCCATGATACGAATGGGGTCTTTACCTATATTAGTGAGACTGTTTTTGACATCCTGGGCTTTACTCCCGATGAGTTTAAAAAGTTCTATTTGGAGTGCGTTACGGGAAATCCTATCAATAAAGAGATGATCAGATATACCAATGAATGTCTAAAGGGAATACAACAGGATCCCTATGAGGTGGAGGTCTATGATAAAGACTACAACACGCATCGTCTCTACGTCTATGAGACCCCTGTCATTCAAGATGGGAAAGTCATTGCCGTTGAAGGAATCGCAAAACTCCTTAACTAGCCTTTGTGTAAAGGACAAATGAACGCATTGGTTTCACGCCCTCTTTTGCTGCATCATCGAGTTTGAACTCCTTCAAAAGATTACTGTAGCTTTTGTTTACCGATACTTTCAGCTGGCTGGTATTGAATCGGTTCAGATGCGCAATGGCATAATCAAACAGGTCTTTGGACTTTTTCACCTGAAGTCCGCCCAGAGCCAAAAGGTCTGCGATTACTTCTCTTAGCTCTTCATTGCAGATAGTATTACTTCCCAGTTGTCCATTGTTGCTCACACCGTTATTATGCAGGAAATAGACATAAAAACAATATTCCAAAGCCTCCGCAAAGCGTTGTTCTGAACGCATCAACTCTGCTTTATGAAACATCAAGGCAGCATAAAGTTCATAATATCCCGCAGCCAACGCGTTCTTTGCATAGGCATTCAGAACAGCATGCATGATCTCGCTGTGTTGCAAATTCTTTTTCCCCTGTTTTTGCAGTTGCTTTTCGATATAGTCAAATTCATGGGGGAGATAATATTTGAACTTTTTGATATTACTCGTCACCTTCCATTGAAGTTCGAACTGAGGCTTCAGTTCTTCTCTGAAGGCAACCGTACCCATATCCTGAACTCGCTTTTGTACTATAAAGGTCTTTTTACACTCCGTACACTTCTTATCTCCAAGGTTCAGGGTCTTATACTCCTTGGCGCAGTAGGGGCACTTCTGATTAAGATTACCAAGTTTCTTAAATCTTTCCATGAACTTTTTTTCATAATTCATCATTACACGTCTGTCAACGACCTTGGCGGATTGGTTAATATCCTGCTGCATTTTTTTCTCGTCCAGGCCATCACTGTCTTTCATATTGTTGACATCATGTTTTGTGATTTCAACAGAAGGAAGGTCTGAATGTTTTGAACCAAATAGATTATTAAAAATACTCATAATGTGCTCCTTAATATATTAAAATCATGATACCCCTAATACAGAAATAGAAGGTAACCCCAGGGTTAATGAAAAGTAAAAATGCTATAATCCGGCTCAAATTCCCTCTATTTTTTGAGGTCAGATAAGAGAAATTATGAAAAAACTATTTGCGATTTTCGGAAACCCAGTCGCCCACTCCCGCTCTCCCTTGATGCATAATCATGTCTTTAAATCTCTGGGCTTTGACGGCTGTTATACCCGTATTCAACTTGAAGACGGGAGCCGTTTAAGGGAGACATTCTTTTCTCAGAAGCTTGATGGTGCCAATGTCACTGTTCCTCATAAAGAAGCAGCTTTTGAGGCCTGTGATGAAGTAAGAGGATTCGCACAGAAGATCGGTGTTGTCAATACACTCATCAATGAGGATGGTCGTCTTATAGGCTACAACACTGATGCAGATGGTTTCTCCTTCGCAATTGAAGCCTTCGAAAATATAAACGACGTCCTTATCATCGGTGCAGGTGGAACAGCCAAAGCACTCAGTATGAAACTCAGAGATGACGGATGCAATATCTCCATACTTAATCGCAGCGCTGGAAATCTTCAACACTTTAAAGAGGGTGGGTTTGAGACTTTTGATTGGACAGATTGTGAGATCAAGCGCTACGATATGATTGTCAATACGACCTCAGCAGGGCTGAGTGACGAGAGCTATCCCGCTCCCTTAGAAATCTTGCGTCCTTTACTGGAAAGATCTACCTATGCTGCCGATGCCATCTATGGGAAGAAGACTCCCTTTTTAAAACTATGTGAAGAGATGAATATTACCTACAAAGACGGTGCAGATATGCTCTTGGGACAAGGTGTTCTCGCGAATGCACATTTTACGCAACAACAATATCCTCTAGAGAAGATTCAGGAAGTGATGAGAGAAAGTTTTCGTTTTTAAGCATCACTTCGTTCATAAACACAGTACTGGTTGCGACCCTTCTCTTTTGCCGTATAGAGTGCTTCGTCCGCCATGCTTATAAGCTGTTCCTGGGTCTGTCCTTTATGCGCTACAAAACTAAAACATCCGATACTGACACTGATAACCTTCTCGTCATTCTCACTCGACATATGCTCGATACCGAGCTTTTGTATGTTTTCCATAATCCGTTCAGCCATGATCACAGAACCCTCAACATCCGTATCCGGAAGCAAGAGGACAAACTCTTCTCCGCCATACCGCGCCACATAATCATGAGGACGTAACAGTGAGTGTTTTATGATCGCCGCCACGTTGACTAATGCTTCATCTCCCTTTACATGCCCATACGTGTCATTATATTTTTTAAAATAATCAATGTCCAGCAACAGGATTGTCATGACCTTCTCTTCCCTGCATGATTGGCGTCGCGTCTCTTCAAAACGCTCTTCAAAATCCATGCGGTTTGCCACTCCCGTCAACGCATCGATACGGGCGACTTTAGCCAGGACTTCGTTCTTTTCTTCTATCGTACGGACAAGATGATTAAATTCGGTCGCCAAAAGACCTATCTCATCCTTGCGCTGTGACAATGTACTCTCTGTCAGGCTCCCCTCATGTTTGATTTTTACAATATGTGATCCCAAAAGGGTTAAAGGTGTGACAACTTCCGATCGAAGCAGATAGAAAGACACTACAAAACTTGCCGTTCCAAGTATCCCTGCAAAGATAAACAGGTATTGAATCACCTTTTCACTTTCCATGACAAATTCCCGTCTGAATACTGTCTCGATCACCACGGAGATATCTCCATTGGGAGCATTCAAATATGAATTGATCTTTAAGGTCTGCCCATCAACCTCTTCTATCCAAAACTCATGCTTATCGAAGGTCTCCAAGGAAGAAAAGGTATCTGAACTGTGCAAAGTCACACTTGAATTAGTGCTTTTGTTGATTTTGGAAAGCATTATCTCATCAATAGGTCGAACCATCATCAAGGTACCTCTGTCGGGACCTTCTCCTCCGCCTCTCAAGATCGGACTGAACGCGACCAATACGATTTTATCTTCCAGTTTCAGGACACCATTACGGTCTTTGTTCGGTCGCTCTTCAAGCCACTGGACATAAGCATCTCTTAGGTGCCCGTTGTGATCCAACAATCCGGAAATGTCCAACGTACCTTCACTCTTTACAAATACACTTCGCCCCAGAACATCAAAAAGTTCAATATGTGTCAGCTTTGTCGAGTCCAGGATATCATCAGGAAAATTGCTGTTAAGAAACTCCTCGTTTTTCTCTTTCATATAGGTGTAGGTATCATCCCAGACAGCCCAATCCGTTGCTAAAAGACTAAGGTGCTCCAACTCTGTATGAAAGACATTTCTGATCTGAGAGATTTTTTCATATGCATATTTTTGTTCCAGGGAAAGATTGTGTGGACGGATGAAGAATTCGGACAATACAACAGCCAGTAGTAAGAAGAGAGTATGTTGTACTAAAAAGAAAAGCAGCAATTTTCGATGAAGTGTCATCGCCCATCCATTTAGATTTATTTACAATACATTGTAACGGCTAATACGAAAAGAGTCAAGTCACCTGTGTGATCCTTTTACACCTTCACCCTGTCCTCAATCGCTCTGCTCAACGAAAGAAGATCTATGTTCTCGAGACTTACGCCCGTCGGGACCCCTTGGGCAATACGGGTAAAGTTGACATCACATAGGCTAAGCTTGTCCTCGATAAAGAGCATTACCGCATCATTCCCGATCGATGGTGTCAAGGCAAACACTATCTCTTTGACACCCGTATTCACCAAGTCAACCAGATGTGAAGAATCAAAATGGTCAAGGTTTTCCAACACATAATAACGGCCATCAAAGATGCCCCCCTCTTCCAACGTCAATATGTCCTTTGCATTTTCAACAATACACAGAAGCTCTCTATCCCTTGTCTCATCCGCACAGATATCACACAGTTCATCTTCACACAATCCGCCACACTCACTACACTTACGCAGACATCCCAATGCGTTCTCTATGGCATGGGCGATCTTCATCGCGGTAAAATTGTCCTGCATCACCATATGGTAAGCCAGGCGCGTCGCTGACTTCTTCCCTACCGTCGGCAATGATTCCAAGGCTTCGACTAAAATATTAAATTTTTCCAATCCACGTTTCATAACTGTTATTCTACTCCACTCCCGCTTAGGTAATCATTGGGAACAAGTATCCAGAGCTTAACCTCATCTTTCATCTTTCCCGCTTGTTCACGTGCCCTGCTTCCGGAACCAAAAAAGATATCAATGCGCGCTTCTCCTCTGATAGCACCTCCGGTATCATGTGCAAAGACAAGACGCTCATATTCACTACCGTATAAAGGTTCATGCGTGCTTATGAACACCGGTAGACCAAGGGGTATCTTTGTCTTGTCAACGGCGATGGAACGTCCTCCTTCCAATACAACACCTAAAGAACCCGTTGCCCCCTTTAACCGCTCTTCAAAAAAGATATAAGAGGGATTGAGTTCCAAGATATCATCACAGATGGAAGGATTATCCTGCAAAAAATCCTGAATACTTTCCAAAGAGATCTCTTCTTTATCCAACAAGCCTCGTTTGATCATTTGCGAACCGATTGAGACATACGGAAAACCGTTTTGATCCGCGTAGCCTACATATAATCGTTCGCCATTATCCAAAGAGATCTGTCCCGAGCCCTGTATATGAAGGAAAAAACGCTCTATCTTATCCTTTACATAGCATATCGGTTCAATTTTCAATGCTCCGTCATTGATCTCCTCACGACTGTAATAGGGGATCACCTTGCCTTCTACGACACGCCCTCGCAGGGGATCATTATTGTAATGTTCATAACGGTCCAGAATCTCGATACGAACGAGATCAGAGGGTACTCCGTAGATCGGATAGGGAAATTGTAGGCTTTTCTCATAGGAACCCTCCAAGACCGGCTCAAAATAACCTGTTGCGAGGGAGTTATCCGAAAGTGCCATAAACGGGGTGAAGTTCTCCTCAAAGAACCTTCTTGCATCCCTACTTTCATCTGCACGTTCACACACCTGTTGATAGAGTCTCCTGTGTTTGGTTTTCATGCAGGTCTTTTTAAACACAGCAAAGGATTTCTCAAACTCTTCCTTCTCCCATCCGGATATATCTTCATACGTGACCTGAGAATACTTCCCATCGCCTAGGCCATCGAGTTTTGCCGTCGGTTGGAAGGAACAGGCAATAAAAAATATAAAAACTATCGATAAAAAGATTAGATTTTTCATAATTGTATTATATCAATTGAATTCGCTATAATTTCAAAATCATTCCACTTCTCGTGGAAAATTTCTTTAGACAAATTATTTTTTGGACATGCATTTATTATGGAAGAACTAAGTTATTACGAGATTTTAGAAGTATCACAAAGTGCAGATAAAAGCACGATCAAAAAAGCCTATAGAAAAATGGCGAAAAAGTATCATCCGGATAAAAACCCGGGAGATGACGAAGCTGAACACAATTTTAAGCTTTGTAATGAAGCCTATCAGGTTTTAAGTGACGACCAACAGCGCAGTATTTACGATCGTTACGGTAAAGAAGGCCTTCAAAACGGTGGTGGCAGCCGCGGTGGTTTTGGTGGCGGTTTTGATGACCTGAGCTCTGTTTTTGAGGAGATGTTTGGCGGTTTTGGAGGCGGTGGATCCCGTCGACGCAAACGTGGTCCTGAGGAAAAATATCCCCTTGACCTTGGTATCAGTATGACGATCAGTTTCAAAGAGGCTGTTTTCGGTACGGAACACGAATTCGATTTCAAATACAAAGAGGCTTGCGGATCGTGTAAGGGTACCGGTGCAAAAGATGGACAGGTCAAGACCTGTTCACAATGTGGCGGTCAGGGTCAGGTCTATATGAAACAGGGGTTTATGACCTTCTCTCAGACCTGTCCTGTATGTAATGGAGAGGGTACCGAAGTTGCTGAAAAGTGTGGCGACTGTAAAGGTGCAGGCTATAAAGAAGTCGAAGACACCGTTACTATCAAAGTCCCTGCCGGTATCGACAATGAGAATCGCCTGAGAGTCTCTGGACGCGGGAATAAAGGTAAAAGTGGATCCCGAGGCGATCTGTATGTGACTTTCAAGGTACTTGAAGACGAGACCTTCGTTCGACATGGAAACGATATCTATCTGGAAGTACCGGTATTCTTTACACAAGCGGTACTCGGTGAAACGATCAAGATCCCTTCCCTTACCGGTGAACTTGATCTTGAACTCACACCTGGTACAAAGGACAAAGCACAATTCAACTTCAGAAACGAGGGTGTGGCAGATGTACATGGTCATGGTAAAGGTGACCTTATTGCCCAAGTCAAGCTTGCTTACCCAAGTAAACTTACGGATGAGCAAAAAGAGCTCTTAGAAAAACTCCAGGAGTCATTCGGTATCGAATCAAAACCACATGAAAGCACCTTTGAGTCGGTATTTGACAAAGTAAAAGGCTGGTTCTCTTAGAAGTCAAGCTATTTAAAAGCTATGCGGGATCCTTGGAGGAGTACGCAGTATTGCAGACGGTACTTAAGAGCACGTAATTTTTCTGCTCATATCAGTCTCAATTTGTTTACATCCGCTTCATTCATCACCCTGCTTAGGCGGGCAACCGCCGTAGTCAGTTTCTCCGATTTTTTCACCAGGGTCACATAGATATTGAAGTTTATTCCTCTAGACCGCTCTTTCACCATCATATCCTGCAACTTTTTACTAAAGATCATAGCATTATCTTCTTCATCAACAAGATAGGCCATCAAGAGCATGTTAGAAGACCATTTGATCAGCATATCGTTTTGTCGGACACTCCCTTTTATGAGCTTGACCAGGTCTGCCAAACTTGTTTCATCCCCATCCAATATACTTATCATCGTCAGGCCGATCTCCTTTTCATTAAAGGCCGCACCGTCTTGCAATATCTCAGAAGTATGTAAAAAATACTCCTTAGTGTAGGCACCACTCCTCTTATCTATATTAACATCATTCTCTATCATGATACACTTGATCAGATTTGCGGAGATATCTTCAAAGCTCAAGACAGCATAAGCGGGATGGCTGTTATCGACTTTAACACTAAAGGCTCTTGGCTCATGGGCAGTATTGAGCATACTGACGATTCTATCCTTCTCATCTAGAGCTTCAAGTGTTTCGATCCATGTCCTTCCCTCTTCAACCTTTCCGGTATGAAAATAAGAAGGATGCGGTACAAAACTGTTAGTGAAAGCACCGAAGTTTTTTTGATAATCTTCAAAGGAACGCACATTAAAAAAATCACAAAAAGAGCGATTCATCATTACAGGTTTCTCATCCTCGGTAATGATGATCATATTCTCCTGCGCATCGATAATTTTTTGAATTAAAAGATAGGGTTCAGTCATGTTATTCATGCTTTTATGATACCATACTTTTAATACCATTCATGCCAAGTCACAAAAGGAACCCCTGATGAAGAACACTTTAGTACCTACAGTCATGATCTGTCTAGAACTTTGGGCTAATGACCCTTTAATGCAAATGGATCAAAACCAGATGCAGGCCATGATAGCCCAGATGCAACAACTCCAGATCTGTATGAGCAAGATCGATTTTTCTCCCCTTGTCAAACTGGAAACCGAAGCACTCGAACTTGAAAAAAAGATTGAGGTTCTCTGTCAGAAAGGTCAACGGGACAAAGCCCAGAACAAAGCCTTGGAATTCTCAAAGAGAGTTCTTGCCATGCCTTCCGTAAAAGAGATAAACAGCTGTACAAAAGAGTTCCCGATCAAAGATATGATCAAGATCGAACAGATGGACTATTCACAACATCATGTTTGCGACGGAGAGAAAATAGAGTTGGGAGTTCCTACTAACAAGCGTATTAACTGGTAGGGCTAATCAAGTACCTTTCCACAACCCGTATAACTTTTTTCATCAATGACAAGCTTGACCCGCGATGGATAATACTTCCCAGTCATCGTGTCACGGCATCCTCTCTGCTCAATCCTAAGATCCAAAAAGCCATCTATCCTATAACGTTTCGTCCGATTATCCGATGAGGCATAGGGGCTGGGCAGATGAAGTTCATATTTCTCCTGACCATAATCCGTCACAAGTATGCTCTGTTTCCCATTATGCGTGATCTCCAGATACCAACCCGGTTCGTTTCCTATTGCACGAAAGTTATACCCACGTAATTTTGCATCTTCCCAGCTTGCTTTGTAACGGTTATTGGAGCATCTTCTGTATTGACGTTCTGGGGTCTGCAAAGATGCTTCATACCCCTCTTGAACAAAGGAATATCCTTCTGCTGTATATTGAACTCCTGCTGAAGCCGCGGGATTCTGGTTTAAGAGAACCGTTTCACCCGAAGTGACAAGCTTAGCCTTCTCATTCAACAACTGTATGACAAAATGTTTGTTCTCTGAACACTCATAGACAAATGTCTGCGCAAAGAGTGAGATTATGGAAAGGAATAGAAGAAAAACTGTTTTCATTTGAAAACCTTGAAAGGGATTTCGCCCAAGGGCGAAAGGGGTCTCTATGAGAAGATAGAGATAAGTACACCGGCCGCAACTGCTGAACCGATAACTCCTGCCACGTTAGGACCCATTGCGTGCATAAGCAGCATATTAGAACGGTCATATTCCATACCTACTTTATTTGATACACGCGCTGCCATTGGTACCGCAGATACACCTGCTGAACCGATGAGTGGGTTTACTTTAGTACCCGGGAAAAGGTTCATAAGTTTTGCCATCAGGACACCTGCTGCTGTTCCCATTGAGAAAGCGACCAGACCAAGTACGATGATCGCCAGCGTATCTACGATAAGGAACTGTCCAGCAGCCAGTTTAGAACCAACACCAAGACCCAAGAAGATGGTTACGATGTTGATCAGTGCATTTTGAAGCGTGTCATTTAGACGCTCAACCACACCTGATTCTTTTAAGAAGTTACCAAACAAGAATGCACCGATAAGCGGTGTAGATTCCGGTAATACAAGGATAGCAAGCGTCAATACCATGATCGGGAAGATCAGCTTTTCAAGACGTGTTACGTGACGTAGTGTCGTCATACGGATCTTACGCTCTTTATCCGTTGTCAATGCCTTCATGATCGGAGGCTGAATGATCGGAACAAGCGCCATGTACGAATATGATGCAACGGCAATCGCACCTAAAAGTTCAGGAGCAAGTTTTGTCGCGATAAAGATCGATGTCGGACCATCCGCCCCACCAATGATCGAGATAGCTGATGCTTGTTGAAGTGTAAAGTCAAATAGCTCTGTATATTGAGACAATGCAACCGCCCCAACCAATGTTCCAAAGATACCGAATTGTGCCGCTCCACCCAGCAATGCTGTTTTAGGGTTAGATAGCAATGGACCGAAATCCGTCATTGCACCGACACCCATGAAAATGATGATTGGGAACATCTCATTGGACAGACCCATACCGTAGATAACACCCAGGAATCCATGAGGACCAGCGATGTTCGCCACCGGAATATTTGCCAACAGACCACCAAAAGCGATCGGTAAAAGCAGTAATGGCTCATACCCTTTAGCAATAGCCAGATAGAAAAGCAAGAAAGTCACAAGGATCATGATCACGCGTCCCCATGACTCATGGAACTTCTTGACTGCGATCTGATCTTCACTCAGTCCTTCTAGTTCAGCCTCATCAATATGTGGATTTGTAAGCGCATAGATACCCGTCGACTTTAGGAAACCTACGATCATTTCACCCATACCCTGAGACTTATAGTTCTCCTCTTTATGTGTACTCTGAGCAGCTGAAGCAGCATGCGCCGCATCAGATGCAAAAGCAGAAAAAGAGAATGCCAAAAGCATAACAAACTGGATTAAAATCTTATTCATAAACAAAACCTATCCGATCACTGCCACGACTTGGCCTTCGACAACTTTGTCGTTTGTCGCTACGTTGATTGACTTGATCACACCGCCACGTGGTGCAACAACATCGATTTCCATCTTCATAGATTCAAGGATCATGATTACTTCACCTTCCGATACCGATTGACCCGGATTGGCAACGATTTTCCAAACATTACCCGGTAGAAGTGCTTTAATATCTTCACCCTCTCCACTTGCCGGTGCAGAAGTCTGTACGCTTTCACCATTAACCGCTGTTACTTCGATGTTTGCATCGCCTTCAGCAACCTGAACGCTGAATTTTTCGCCGTTTACTACAACTGTGTATGATCCTGAACTCATATTTGAACTCCCTTGTGTTTGCATATCTGAATTTTTTCTAACATTAACTTCGGCTTCACCTTTTAGGAATGTAAGCCCTTTTTCTTGACACGCGGCTGCGATGAAGATGTTCTCTTCTGTCGCTTCGATACCGATATGTTCAAGTTGTTTCTTCCAATAGTCTAATGATTTGGTCTCATCTTTATCCGCTAAATCGATCGCATTTTCTGTTGTTGGCTCAAGGTTAAGCTTCTCAGAAGCGATCTTTACGATCTCTGGATCTGGAGCGACCGGTGTCTTACCGAAGTATCCAAGAACCATCTTTCCGTAACCCGGAGCGATAGCCTTCCATGGACCTTGCATTACATTATTAAGTGCCTGCTGGAAATAGAACTGGGAAACCGGTGTAACCGACGTTCCGTAACCACCACGCTCTACCACTTCACGCATTGCATCAATAACATCCGGGAAACGCTCAAGGATGTTGTTATCACGCATCATCTGCGTATTAGCAGTCAATGCACCGCCCGGCATTGGTGAAAATGGAATAAGTGGAGACACCATTGTCGCTTCCGGCGGCATGAAATAATCTTCAAGTGCATTAGCGACTTCTTTTTCGTAGGCAAGAATTTTGTCGATCTCAAGACCGCCAAGGTCAAAATCACTTCCTTTAGTTGCATGAAGCATAGTCAAGATATCTGGCTGGGATGTACCACCTGATACCGGTGCTGCTGCCATATCAATACCATCTACGCCTGCTTCCAAAGCTGCCAGATAACATGCTACTGACACACCTGCTGTCTCATGTGTGTGAAGACGAAGATGTACATCATCTCCCACAAGTTTACGTGCCATCTTGATCGTGTCATGTACTTTCTTAGGTGAAGAGGTTCCTGATGCATCTTTGAAACAAATAGAATCGTAAGGGATACCTGAATCTAAAATTTCACGCAGTGTTTTCTCATAAAAAGCCACATCATGAGCACCTACACATCCAGGAGGAAGGTCCATCATCGTTACAACCACTTCATGCTTTAGGCCATGATGTGTGATACGTTCACCGGAATATTTAAGGTTCTCTACATCATTCAATGCATCAAAGTTACGGATTGTTGTTGTACCATGTTTTTTAAACATCTTAGCGTGTAAATCGACAAGTTCACGCGAACCTGTATCCAACATTACCGTATTGACACCACGTGCGAGTGTCTGAAGGTTTGCATCCGGTCCTACGATCTCTCGGAAACGGTCCATCATCGTAAATGCATCTTCATTCAGATAAAAATAAAGCGATTGGAAACGCGCTCCTCCCCCGAATTCAAAGTGTGTTATCCCCGCTTCTTTCGCTGCTTCAACTGCAGGAAAAAAGTCATCCATTAATACACGACCGCCAAAGACAGACTGAAACCCGTCTCTGAAGGTAGTGTCCATTACATCG
>JBFEXS010000039.1:0-16954 GCA_041562555.1 Sulfurimonadaceae bacterium | reverse complement strand
TCATAGTCACCTTTAGAATACAGTCCCGGCATTTCAGCTGTCTCACCACCGATGAGTGAGCATTCTGATTGTCTACATCCTTCAGCAATACCTGAAACAACGGCTGTCGCTTCATCTACACTAAGCTTGGCTGTTGCATAATAGTCCAGGAAAAAAGAGGGTGTTCCCCAGTTACAGATCAGGTCATTCACACACATAGCAACAAGGTCAATACCGACAGTATCGTGTTTACCGCTGTCGATAGCAAGTTTCAGTTTTGTCCCGACACCGTCCGTCGCTGCAAGCATCACAGGTTCTTTGTATCCCGCGGGAAGCTCAAAGGCCCCGGCAAATGAACCGATCCCTCCTAAAACATTAGGGGTAAAGGTAGATTTTACAATCGGCTTGATATTGTCAACAAAACTGTTCCCCGCATCGATATCAACACCGGCGTCTTTGTATGAGATTTGGCTCATTTTTGCTCCTGAAGGACTAAGAAATTAATTCCGCGATTATAGCATAGGGAAGATATGAGAAAGTTGAGATGCAAGAGGAATGTTTTAATAGGTACCTAATTTGAACTGATATACAATCCTCCCATGAATGAGATAAACGAAGCAATAGTGGTCAAGATCGCTGATTCCCTGGCGCAACAAGGGTATATTATTATCGATGATATCCTTGAGACAAGCTTGGTAGATGACCTCTATCAAACTGTATGCGGACTTGAATCTTTGAGGGAAGCTCACATAGGTCGCGGTGTCGAGCAGCATCAAAACAGTAGGGTACGTTCGGACAAGACAGCATGGCTGGAGGGAGAAGAAGCTTGCGAAAGGGTTTATCTGGAATGGATGGAGTCTTTGCGCAGAGGGATGAATAGGGAGCTGTTTTTAGGTTTGTTTGATTATGAAGCCCATTTTGCCCATTACGCCAAAGGTGCATTCTATAAAAAACACTCGGATGTCCTGCGCGGAAGTAATAACCGGATGTTGACAACGGTTTTTTATCTGACGCCCGACTGGAATGATGAAGATGGCGGAGAACTTCTTATATATGATGAGAGAGGTAAGGATGTTATCGAAAAAGTCATCCCAAAGAGGGGAAGAATGGTGATCTTTTTGAGCGAAAAGTTCCCCCATGAAGTCCTGCCAAGCTACAAAGACAGATACTCTATTGCGGGATGGTTCAGAGTCAATGCTTCGAGTTCGACACAGATTAATACGATGTATTGATCTGCAGCTTCATTTAAAAAGTTACCTTAGTTTAATGCGATATAATGCGTTTAACTATATAGATAAGGACGTTAATGGATTGGCTTGAGAAGAAGGGAATTGACCCCCAGCGTATCACAACTGGTTTGGCCCTGCTAGCAGCAATCATTGTTATTGGTTTAATTGATAATTTTTTCGTAATGTGGCTGGTTTTTGGCGGACTTTATATGCTTTCGTTTTATGAGGCTAATAAGCTTTTTGGTATTGAAAACAATACCTTATATGCCTATGCAGTTATCCTTTGGGTCGTAGCAGGTTTCTATCCATATGCAGATGACCTGTTCTTTATCGCAGCAGTGATCTTCGGATCGGTATTGGCGTATACCAACGAGCTGAAATCGAAATATTTCTATCCCTTTATCTACCCTACGGCAAGTTTTTTATTCTTATTGACCTTGTACAGCGAATACGGTGTGATCGCGCTTTTCTGGCTTCTCGTCGTTGTAGCGGGTGCGGATGTCGGAGCTTATTTTGTAGGTAAGAGTATCGGTAAGACCAAGTTTTGCGAGACATCACCAAACAAGACACTTGAGGGTGTCATTGGCGGTGTGACGATCGCGACAGCGGCCGGTTTTTTTGTAGGTGTCAGTTTTGTAGATATGGATAAGGCCATCGTCATCTCACTGTTATCAGGTATCGCATCGGTCTTTGGAGACCTGTTTGAGTCCTATCTGAAACGTAAGGCAGGGGTCAAAGACAGCGGAGATATCCTTCCGGGGCATGGAGGGATCCTTGATCGTGTTGATGGATATCTGTTTGCGGGGATCATCATGCTTGTATTGCTCAGAGGCCTAGTCTAATTGGTACTGCTTGGTTCAACGGGTTCTATTGGCAAAAATACTTTAGAGATTGCCAGAGATTTTAATCTTACTATCGATGTGCTGGTTGCAGGTAAAAGTATTGAGCTTTTAAATCAGCAGATCGCAGAGTTTTCTCCACGAATGGTAGTCGTGGATGCCCAAGAGGATGTCGCGCGGGTGAATCATCCTTTGGTACGTTTTGGACAGGACGGTATACTTGAGGCGATAGAGAGTTCCGCTTCTTCTTTGGTGATTAATGCCCTTGTAGGTTTTTTGGGTTTAAAACCGACCCTTAAAGCCATAGAATGTGGGAAAAAAGTCGCCTTGGCGAATAAAGAGTCTTTGGTCGCTGCCGGGGCTTTTATCGATACGCATATGATCCAGCCGATTGACTCTGAGCATTTTGGCCTATGGTATCTCTTGAATGACAATCGTCCTGTGGACAAGATGGTGATCACCGCTTCTGGCGGTGCCTTTAGGGATTGGCCGATAGAGAGACTGCAGCAGGCGACCCTTCAGGATGCACTCAAGCATCCCAATTGGTCGATGGGACAAAAGATCACGATTGATTCCGCATCGATGGTCAACAAGATGTTTGAACTTTTGGAGGCACGTTGGCTTTTTGGCGAGGGGCAATATGATGCGATCATAGAAACCCAATCACTGATCCATGCTCTGATTGATTTTAAAGATGGATCGACAACTGCTCATTTTGCCCATGCAAACATGCAGTTGCCCATCGCCTATGCAGTAATGGGAAAAGTGGACAAACAGATACTTAAACCGGTGAACCTCTTGGAGGTCGGCAGTCTGGAATTTAGAGAGATCACTCCTGAGCGTTACCCTATCTGGGAGATCAAAGAGGACTTGTTGAAGCATCCTAAAAGGGGTCTGGTCATCAATGCTGCCAACGAAGCGGCCATTGAGCTCTTTGTCGCAGGCAGATGCAGCTTTCTGGATATATCAAAGAAGATCATCGCAGCCTATGAACACTTTGACAATGAGGTGCAGAGCCTGGATGAGGTTTTTGAACTGGATAAAGAGGTGAGAAGATATGTCAAGGCCTAAGACATTGATTTTACACGGTTGGGGAGGAAGTGACTATCCCCATTGGCAATCCTGGCTGGCAGGTGAAATCGCCAAGGATTACGGAGAGGTCTATTTCCCTCTTCTGGACAATCCCCATTTTCCGACAAAAAACCGTTGGATGAAGCAGGTGAAAGCTATCTTGGAAGAGTTTAAGCCGGAGCTTGTGATCTGTCATTCGATGGCCAATTCATTATGGTTTCATCTGTGTGAAGAGGGGGAGATTGATGGGGTAGAGCGATTGCTTCTGGTCTCACCCCCAAGAATGGATCTCGATCTTAAACCGATCAAGACTTTTTACCCTGCACCCTATCCGAAAAAACTGTTTGCCAAAGAGGTGCTTTTAGTCACATCTACGGATGACCCGTATTTGACACAAGAAGAAGCAACGGCTATGCGTATAGCGCTAAGTGTTCCAATGAAGGTGATAGAAAATGGCGGACATCTGAATGCTGACAGCAATTATGGTGAATGGCCATGGGTACTCGAATGGGTGAAAAAAGGAAGTTTTGAATGATCTTGTCAATAGAGAGTTCCTGTGATGACAGCTCAATCGCGATCACAGATATCGGGACAAAAAAGCTTCTTTACCATAAGAAGATCTCTCAAGAACTGGAACATTCAGTGTATGGGGGCGTCGTGCCGGAACTTGCTTCACGACTGCATGCAGAGGCACTTCCGAAGATACTTGAGGAGTGTAAACCTTATTTCAAGGATCTTAAGGCGATCGCAGTAACGACAGCCCCGGGGCTTAATGTCACACTTGTAGAAGGCGTTAGTATGGCTAAGGCCTTATGTCTTTCCCTGGATATCCCCCTTATTGCTGTGAACCACCTCAAGGGACATATCTATTCACTTTTTATCGAAAAAGAGGCGCGCTTTCCCCAGACGGTGCTCTTGGTCTCCGGCGGGCATACACAGGTCATCGAGGTAAAGAGTCTGGATGAGATGGAGATGGTCGCTACGACGATGGATGACAGTTTTGGTGAAAGTTTTGATAAGGTCTCCAAGATGATGCACCTGGGCTACCCGGGCGGGCCAATAATCGAGAAGATGGCCAAGGAAGGAGATGAAGACCGCTACCCAATGCCTCTGCCGCTTTCACAATCGCCGATGATCGCTTTTTCCTATTCGGGGCTGAAAAATGCAGTGCGCTTGGTGACTTTGGAGGCGGAAGAAAAAGATTTTCCGGATGTTGCAGCTTCATTTCAAAAGGCAGCAGTAGGACACCTTTTGCAAAAACTCAAGAAATATTTCAAGACGAATCCACCGCAACATTTTGCGATCGTTGGAGGAGCATCTGCAAATCTGTATCTACGCGAGAAGATCGAGGTCTTGCTGGAACCTTTTGGGGCGACACTCTCCCTGGCGGAATTGAAATATTGTTCGGACAATGCAGCGATGATAGGTCGGGTGGCAATCGAGATGTATACAAGAGAACAGTTTACACCGTTGGATGAGGTGAAGACGGAGCCTCGAACCTCTTTATAGGTGTTTTTGCTGAATTGAATATCTATGTTTAAATATTAAAATTAGCTTAAGCAAAACCGAACCCAATATAATTAAGAGTGATATTATCCGATTTAAGTAGACTTTCAATATCAAATTATTACTTAGGAATGTAAAACATGGCAACAACTAAATTCAAAGGTACTGACGTAGAACTAGTAGGTACACAAATCAATGTAGGTGACAAAGCTCCGGCAATCACAGTGGTAAACTCAGATGGTCTTGGTGACGTTACTGTTGGTGGCGCTTCTGGTAAAAAACAACTTATCATTGTTGTTCCTTCACTTGATACAGGTGTATGTGCTACTGAAACTCGTAACTTCAATGCAAAAGCTGCTTCACTTGAGGGTGTAGACGTTACTGTTGTATCTCTTGACCTACCATTTGCTTCAGGACGTTTCTGTTCAGCTGAAGGAATCGACAAGTTAACGGTAGCATCTGATTTCCGTAACAAAGATTTTGCTAATGCTTATGGTGTTCTTCTTGGTGGATCTGTTCTTGCAGGTGTTACATGTAGAGCTATCTTTGCTGTAAACGAAGAGGGTGTTGTTACTTACAAAGAGATCGTTCCAGAGATCACTGAAGAGCCTAATTATGATGCAGCTCTTGCAGCAGTAAGCTAAGCAGAAATTTTCTCAATCAGCGCCTGACAGAAAAGCTTTTTAGGCTTTTCTGTACAGGTTTACAGAACTCTTCCTTTTTTACACTTTTTCTTTTTTAAGCCCCAAAAAACCTCTACTGTTACCGTACGAAGAATTATTTATGATATGATATCCGCAATTGTATTCAAGGAGCAAATATGAATAAAATCTTATCAGGACTACTTTTAGCAGGACTTTTAGGTGTAGGTGCACAGGCGGATATCGTCCGTGTTGAAGCAGGCGTCGGTATGTGGCAACAAGACTTGACGGGAACGATCACAAATAGCGGGATCACGGTAACAGAGGATACCCTTGGTCTTGATACAGAGGAACAAGTATATGCATGGGCATTTGTCAAACATCCTGTACCGGTGCTTCCTAACCTTCGTCTGGAATATGCAGATGTAGATTTTCAAGGTGTCGTAGCCGGATCAAACAACCAGGTTAGTCTTAAGCAGCTTGACGCTATCTTATACTACAACATCTTGGACAATACATTTTGGACAACGGTAGATATCGGTCTAGATGTTAAGCAGGTAGATGCAACATTCAGATCAGACGCGATCGGTCTGAATGAAAATGAGAACTTAGTGCTTCCAGCTGCATACGGACGTCTTCGTGTAGAGATCCCAGGAACTGATATCGGTCTTGAAGGTATTGCAAAATATATCAAGTACAAAGATACAGGTTTAAGTGATGCAGAGATCAAGATAGATTATACATTAGTGGATATCTTACCGGTAGATGTTGGTCTAGAGCTGGGATATCGTGTTCAGTCAATTGATATTGATGCGAGTGACTTCAGTGGTCTAAGCACAAGTGCTGATGTTGATGTAGACGGTGTCTATTTTGGTGCTACAGTAAGATTTTAATCTGACGTATTCACTACAGAGGAGAAATCTCTCCTCTGTATCTTTCATCCACGATAATTACTTCATTCTCCAGACTTACTCCAAACTGTTGATAGACCTCTTTTTGTGCTAAAAGTATTAATTCCATTGCCTCATCAAAGTTCCCATGATCCAAATTGACTAAAAAATTCGCATGTTTCTCACTGAAGGCCATGCCTCCTATGCGATGCCCTTTTAGACCGGCTTCTTGTATCAATCGACCGGCAGAATCATCTTTCGGATTTTTAAAACAGCTGCCGGCGGAAGGATCCAAAGGTTGATTGTCACGCATCTTTTTAAACATCTCCAGATGTTCTTCATTGAAACCGTGATGTATCTCGAAACGGGCTTCAAAGACCACCCCTTCAAAGTCTGTCCAGCGATATCCGTGGGGAATGTCCTTTTTTAGAAGGATACCCTTTTCAGTGACGATTGAATGCAGGTGATTAAAGATCTCATACTCTTTTAGCCCGGCATTCATCTTGATCATACCTCCGATGTTTCCTGGCAGTTTGGGAAGCAGTTCAAAGTGTCTGATATCATGTTTTTTGCAATAGGAGAGAAGCTTTCCGCCGGGAGTCGCGGCACCGACACAGAGGAGACCATCTTCTACCTTGATGTAATCAAAACTTTTTCCCAGCATCATCAACGGAGGGTGTTGGGGACCGATCAGTACATTATTGCACTGTCCCAGCATATAATGATCTTTCGGATAGGAGAGGTCTTCGATGATATAGACCTCTGCGACAGGCCCGATTTTCAATGAAGCGTATTTGGAAAAGTCGATCTGCTTATATGCCATTAGCTGACAAACTCCGGGATCATCTCAAAGATTCGGATCGTAAACTCAGTCATCATATTCAGCATCCAGGGCATAGTAAGGATGATGACGATGACAACGCCAATAATCTTCGGAATAAAAGAGAGCGTCATCTCATTGATCTGTGTCGTTGCTTGAAAGATACTTACGGCAAGCCCCAAGAGCATACCGACCATAAGACCCGGAAGTGCAAGGTAAAGGGCTATCTTGAAGGTCTCGACACCAAGAGCAACGAGTTGTGAATCCATTATGAGTTCCTTAGATCTTTATATTCAAGAGGAATAGTGTGGTCTTCAGCTTTGATAAGCTCACTGTAGTAGCCGTGTTGGTACCCAAGTTCATAGAGTTTGTCGATGGCCTTGTATTGTAGTGGGGATAAAGAGACGGAGTCATCGTTCGCATAGAGTTCTAGGTATTTGTCGAGGGTTTTACCTTCAATACGTACCAAATTCTGTTCTACCAAAAGTTTACAGAGCTCCTCTTTACGATCTCTCGCGACCTGTACGGCTTTTGTGAGGGTCTCTTCATAGGCGATTGCTTTGGCCAAAGGAATAGAACGACGGATAGCCATGCCTCCAAGGGGCAGGGGAAGGGTCTTGTCTTCACATAACTCCTGCCATACATCCCAAAGCTCTTTTTCGACCTCCAGTTCATCACCAAATGTCAGGATACTTTCATGGATAAGTACCCCTGCATGTACCTCGCCGCTACGTACAGCCTCCTCAATATCCAAAAAGTTCATATAGCTTATGCGGGCATCCGGATAGGCGATACGAAAAAGCAGCGCATTGGTGGTATATTTCCCGCTTAGGGCAACTTTAAAATTACGCTTGAGGGATTCACCCTTGCGTTTGATGAGTTTAGGCCCATACCCTTCACCGAAACTGACCGCAGTACGCAAGAGTGCATAATCATCTTTAATAAGGGGTAGCAGGGCAAAGGAGATAGCAGAGATGTCATAGGTTCCTGCAAGAGCTTCCACATTGAGTGTCTCAATGTCCAGAGCAAGGTTGTCAAATTCAACATCCTCCTGGGTAACCCAGCCGAACTTGATCGCATAATACATAAAAATATCATCGGCATCGGGAGAGTGTGCGATTGTCATTTTTGTCAAAACAGTTCCTAAAATCAGAAATTATCTATTAAAAACAGCAGTGAACAAAAAAAACTTATGTAAATTGTACAATTTAGCTCACTTAATGCTTCTTATCAATTAGATTTTAACCAAACAACGCTAAAATTACGCATTATTTTCTCCATAAGAAGAAAATATTGCATTTTGCAATATGATATGTTAAATATTTCAATTTGACATATAATTATTCCAATAACTATTTAAAGGAACATCAATATGGATGCAAATAAACAAAAATCACTGGACTTGGCACTTAAGCAGATCGATAAGGCATTTGGTAAGGGCGCATTGATGCGTCTTGGAGACAAAGAGGTTGAAGCGATCGAAGCGATTAGTACAGGTTCTTTAGGTCTTGACCTTGCATTGGGAATTGGTGGTGTTCCTAAGGGTCGTGTGATTGAGATTTACGGTCCTGAATCATCAGGAAAGACGACATTAACACTTCAGATCACGGCTGAATGTCAAAAACAGGGTGGTGTATGTGCCTTTATCGATGCGGAACATGCATTGGATGTGCAATACGCTAAGAACCTTGGTGTAGACATCGAGAACCTATTGGTCTCTCAGCCGGATTATGGAGAGCAGGCGTTGGATATCGTTGAGACCATTGCACGTTCTGGCGCGGTTGATCTGATCGTTATTGACTCGGTCGCCGCATTGACTCCGAAGGTGGAGCTTGAAGGTGAGATGACGGATCAGCAGGTAGGAATCCAAGCTCGTTTGATGTCAAAAGCACTTCGTAAGCTGACAGGTGTACTTCATAAGATGAACACAACAGTTATATTCATTAACCAGATCCGTATGAAGATCGGTATGATGGGATATGGCTCACCTGAGACAACAACCGGAGGAAATGCACTGAAGTTCTACTCTTCAGTACGTATTGATATTCGTCGTATTGCAACGCTTAAACAGGCGGAGAGTCCGATAGGTAACCGTACGAAAGCCAAGATTGTGAAAAACAAGGTGGCACCTCCGTTTAAACAGGCCGAGTTCGATATTATGTTTGGAGAAGGGATCTCCAAATACGGTGAATTGGTTGACTATGGGGTTAAACTTGATATCATTGACAAGTCAGGGGCTTGGTTCTCTTATGAGGATAAGAAACTTGGTCAAGGTAGAGAGAAGGTAAAAGATGCTCTAAAAGAGGACGAAACACTCGCATTAGAGATCGAAAACAAGATCAAGCATGCTATGGGTATAAGCAATCTTATGGACATGGATCAAAATGAAATACTAGAAGAAGAGGAGACTATAGAATGATATTTATTGATAATGTAAACGCAATGGAAGTTATGGATTCACGCGGTAATCCAACGGTTAAGGCATATGTAACACTTAGTGACGGGACGCAGGCAGAAGCAATCGTTCCTTCAGGTGCAAGTACAGGTAAACGTGAGGCATTAGAACTTCGTGACGGTGGTGATCGTTATATGGGCAAGGGTGTACTTCAGGCAGTTGAAAATGTAAACTCTGCGATCGCGGATGCACTTATCGGCCTTAGCCCGTTCAATCAAGCTGTCGTTGATGCAACGATGAAAGAGGTTGACGGAACAGAAAACTACTCTAACCTTGGTGCGAATGCTGTACTGGGTGTATCCATGGCAGTAGCACGTGCTGCGGCACAATCGCTTAATGTACCTCTGTATCGTTACCTGGGCGGTGCCAATGCGATGGTTATGCCGACTCCAATGCTAAACATTATCAATGGCGGTTCACACGCTGACAACTCGGTTGACTTTCAAGAGTATATGATCATGCCGGTTGGATTTGAAGATTTCGCATCATCATTACAGGCATCTGCTGAAGTATATCACAATCTAAAAAAGATCCTAAAAGACAAGAACCATAACACCGCTTTAGGTGATGAAGGTGGTTTTGCACCGGATCTCAGCTCAAATGAAGAGCCTATCCAGGTAATCATGGAAGCAATCGAAAAAGCAGGATATGAGCCTGGTAAACAAATGGCTATTGCCCTTGATGTTGCGGCATCAGAGTTGGTAGTTGACGGGGGATACCGTCTTGAATCAGAAAATCGTACAGTAACAAGTGAAGAACTTGCGAACTATTATGTTGACCTGTGTTCAAAATATCCGATCGTTTCTATCGAGGATGGTTTGAGCGAAGATGACTGGGATGGATGGAAAGTACTCACAGAAAAACTAGGAAACAAAGTACAGCTTGTAGGGGATGACCTATTTGTTACCAATGCAAATATTTTGAATGAAGGTATTGAAAAAGAGATCGCCAACTCTATTCTGATCAAGCCAAACCAGATCGGTTCGGTTTCTGAGACGATGCTGACTGTTCGCCTTGCACAACGTAACGGATACAAATGTGTCATGTCTCACCGTTCCGGAGAGAGCGAAGATGCATTTATTGCTGATTTTGCTGTTGCCCTTAATTGTGGTGAGATCAAAACAGGTTCAACGGCACGTGGTGAGCGTACTGCAAAATATAACCGTCTTCTGGAAATTGAAAATGAAGTGGTGTATGGCGAATATCTTGGAGCAGCTCTTTTTAACTAAGTCTTTCTTAGTTGCCATGACCCATGTCTGAACTACTCGATGAGATTCAAGCCGAACAGAGTCTACCCAAGCGATATCTAGGCTTAAGCTGGCAGAAGCTTGGGCTTTTTTCTGTCATCGTTGTTCTTTCAGGTATCTACATTGGAATTATTCTTTTTGGAGAAAACTCGCTTGAGGTACTGTTGAACCTCGAAGAGTACGAGACCTTCTTAAAAGAGGAGGTCTCTAAGCTCAAACAAGAGAATGCGGCCTTACAAAAAGAACTTTTTGAACTTAACGAGTTAGACCCCGACAATAATTGACTAATCTTTGCTTTTAAAAAAAACTGTATAATGCTATAAATTGATTTTATAGGGTATATATGCGTTTATTTCTTCTATTAACTTTTATCGTAATAGCACTTTTTGGCCGTGATAATCCTTTTTTCCCTGCAGACCCGAATGCCAAGCAGATGAGCACGACAAACAGGGTAGAGCAACTTAAGCCATATACCACGCAGACAATATCGCTACCAAATTCTGCCAGAGCTATCAAGGGAATCATCATTGAATATCAAAACCTTGACGGTTCAATCTCAAATGAGACCTTGACATTGAACAATCAGATAGACTGGCATGAACCCTTGATCATATCCCAGAAGAAAGCGAAGGTCACAAAGAAGAAACAGACGCATAAGAAAGTAAAAACGATTGATGCTCAATTCATAAGTTTTCAAGCTGATTCCAAGGGTTTAAAAGTGATGACAAAAGATAACTTGCTGCGTCATTTTATGCTGACCTCACCTCACCGAATTGTAATGGACTTTAGTAGGGATACCAGTTTCAAACCCAAGAAATTTACTGTGAATACCGCACCGTTCAAGCAGATCCGTATGGGTAATCATGATAAGTATTACCGTATTGTGATAGAGTTGGATGGACAATACCGTTATAAGATTCAATCAGACGAAAAAGAACACAAGATTGTCTGCTTCTAATCTAGTATTAATAGGGTTCATGGGATCCGGGAAGAGTACCGTAGGAAGGCTTTTGGCAAGGCATAGGGGGAGTTACTTTCTAGATACCGATGCGATGATAGAGAGTGCCGAGGGAAGATCTATTGCGGATATATTTGACCAAGAGGGTGAAACCTATTTCAGGACATTGGAAAAAAAGACGGTACAGTGGCTGAAAGAGAATGTCAAGCACAGTGTCATCTCTACAGGTGGCGGGATGCTGGTCTATTGTGAAGAACTGAGTGAAGTAGGTACCGTTATCTATTTAAAGGTGCCTTTTGACACTATCTTGAGCCGTATGAGTGCAGAAGAACTGAGAAAGCGTCCTTTGTTTCAAGACCGGGACAAAGCAAAAAGACTTTTTACTGAACGAAATGATATCTATGAACGCAGAGCAGATATTATCATCAATGCCGATGATACACTTGAGAATGTGTTTAGGAGTGTCCTCGACGCAAAAATTTGATCACAGCCTTGGGCGGATAGACGATCAGTTTTATTGTTAGCATGACAATAATAACCTCGAACAGGCTTGCCAGGATGAAGGCATAATAGTGGAACTTATCAATACTGTGCTGATGATAGGCAAGCGTGGCTATTGCAATAAGCAGGGTCAGCGGCATTGAATGAGACAGAGCAAGAAGCGCTGAGTCTTTGAACGAACCGGTCTGGTTGAACACCATAGCCGATATGACACGTATACCTATCATCAATGCTGTTACAAGCAGGGCCATCTGAATTAGACCGTCGACATAGAGAGCAGCAAGGTTAAACGAGGTACCGACGTGGACGAAGAAGATCGGTACTAGAAAGCCAAAACCATAAGACTCAAGTTTATGCGGCAGTTCATATTTATGTTCAAAGAAGGTAGGGATGAACATCCCTGCAATAAAAGCCCCGAAAGCCAATTCAAGGTCAAGATACATCATCAGACCGATAAAAGAAAAAAGAATAGCCATGGAAAGCCTGAAGTCTTGCTCCTTATTGTCCAAATGGGGCATCAGTAAAGGAGCGACCTCCGGATACCACCAAAACAGTAATCTGAGGGTATGAAACAGGACAATAATCAGACCAATAAAGATGACAAGTGTAAAGATCGTCTTGAGCAACCCAAGACTCACACCGCTCACAAAAGCTTCAGAAGCGACGGTCAATACGGCGATGGAAACAATCTCACCTACGGAGCCTACAATCATTGCAAGGGGAAGCCAGCTGGTACCCTTCCCATACTCTTTTTTCAAGGTAGCGATCAGACCGACGGAGATAAGCGGCAAGATGACGATGAATACATTGCTAAGGTGCAGATATATAGATGAGATAAAAGAGAGTACATAAAGGAGTGCCAAATAGATAAAGGCACGATTGAGGATACTTTTGTCGATCTTCAAAATCTTTTTTATATTGATCTCTGTTCCCGCAATAAACATCAAATATAAAAAGCCAAACTCGGCGACAAGCTCAAAAAGCTCATGTTCATGTAATAAGCCTGCAAAGGCAAGGAGTGAGCCTAAAATGATCTCTACGGGAGTCGTAGGGATCTTTAACATCTTCGCTACAAAGGGTGAAAAGGCGATGATTGCACTTAGTGTCAAAACCAGGCTGATATTTTCACCCATGTTCACTCCTTTTCAGTTTCCAAACATTATACAGTTATTGGGAAAGATTGTCTCTATTTGTCGTCGGGACTCTTGGCAATGCTTAGACCGAGGTTTGCCAACATTTCCAGGTCCTTTGATTTTTCCCGCCCTGAAGTCGTCAGATAGTTACCGATGACAATGGCATTGGCTCCGGCTTCAAAGATCTCTCCTTGACGCTCTTTGAACATCATCTCACGGCCGCCTGCGATCATGATACGATCAGCATTTGGGATCAGGTCCCTTGCCAGGCGTACAAGATCAAGTGCCTCATCGGTTGTCAGATTATTGGCCTTTAACGGAAGGGCCGGGTTATGATGGTAAAAATTTATGGGCACAGAGGTAGGGTTCAAGGAGGCCAAGGATTGTAACATGGAGATACGATCCTCCTGGGTTTCTCCCATTCCGAAGATACCGCCCGTAATAAGTACAAGACCGGCCTTATTGACATTTTCGCAGGTCTCATAACGCTCTTTCCACTCATGGGTAGTACATATCTCTTTATAATAGCGTTCAGAGCTTTCAAGATTATGGTTATACGCAGCGACACCGGCTTCTTTAAGCGTTAGAAGTTGCTCCAAAGAAGCCGTGCCGTTACAGGCGATCAGACGCAGTCTTGGTACTTCGGCTTTGACCGTTTTGGCAACTTCACAAACAAATTTCAGTGTTTTGTCCGTAAGACCTTTTTGTGCGGTAACAAGACAAAAACCAAGGGCACCGGAAGCTTCAGCAGAACGCGCTTCTTCCAGAATAGTATCGATAGGTTTTTGTTTATAGCGTTCGATGTCAGCACTGTATTTAACACTTTGCGAGCAGAACTTGCAGTCCTCGTTACAGGTGCCACTGTTGATATTACAGATAGAACATAGGAATATTTTGTTGGCCATGGTTTAGTTTCTTTCAAAGTTTATGTGTTGAGTTTTCCACTCAGTAGTTTTCAGCTTTCGTGAGAAAGCCTCAATTGTATAGTGTGTATCATTTACACTCAGCAGCAGACACTCACTAACGGGTTTATTCCGCGCACAGGCTTCGCCCGGGTTTACAAAGAGTGTATCGTTCTTGTAGTCACACTCAAAGGTATGGGTATGCCCAAAGATGACGATATCACTATCGGGTGTCATATAGTAAGGCAGGTGCATCAATTTGAAGGTAACATCATCGATTTTGAAATGATGCGGTTCTTGCACAAGGTTAAAACGACGATGATGTTCGACCATGTGGGCATCATTGTTCCCGTATACGGCGAGATAAGGAAGTTTTGACTGGGCCATATACTCCAGGACGTCGACTTCACAGATATCACCGGCATGAATAAGATATTCAGCACCATTGTCAATCAGGAGGTCGATGACCTTCTTTGCTCTGCCGATTTTAGAATGGGTGTCTGATAAAATGCCTATTTTCATGAGGGACTCTTCGCTTTTGTATGCTTTCAGGCTTCTTCACGAGGTGTACGGTTCTTACACTTGACACACTCATAGACTTCATTGTTTCGATAGGTCCGCTTGGCCAGGGATCCGCCACAATCAGGTTCCTCACACTTTTTAAGCGTTGGTTCGAACTTTGATATGAACTTACACTCCGGATAGTTCTCACATCCCCAGAAGGCACCACGACGTGAACGTCTGAATACAAGTTTACCTCCACAATCCGGACATGGGACATCGGAAGTGGGTGCATTCACATCCTCAAGAGGTTTTGTGTTCTTACATTCAGGATAGGCCGAGCAGGCCAGGAATTTTCCATTGCGACCATTCTTGATGACCATATCGGCACCACACTTGTCACATTTCTCTTCGGTCTTCTCGGCTTCTACAGGAGCTGCCGTCTCACCATTATCATCTACCTGCTCCGTATATTTACATTTAGGAAATCCGCTACATGCGATAAAGTTTCCGTATCGCCCGCCGCGAAGAAGAAGCTCTTCACCACATTTTGGACAATTCCGTCCAAGAGGTTTCGCCAGTTTTTGTGATTTGATCTTCTCTTTGCCTTCGGCTATCTTGTCCATAAACGGGAAATAGAAGTCATGTAGGACTTTTTGCCAGTCTTTCCCCTCATCGGCGATCTCGTCAAGTACTTCTTCCATATTGGAAGTAAACTCTGCATCCACAATATCGTTAAAGTGCTTTTCAAGCACCTCCGTTACTTTAAAAGCAACTTCGGTCGGGATGATCTGACGTTTTTCGATGTCAATATACATACGGGCCTGAAGGGTAGAGATGGTAGGAGCATATGTTGATGGACGTCCAATGCCTTCCGCCTCAAGCTTTTTGATAAGACTTGCTTCCGAATAGCGTGATGGCGGTTCGGTAAAATGCTGTTCAGTCTTAAGCGAAGTAAGGTCTGCTTTTTCACCCTCTTTAAGCGTAGGTAAAAGCTTGTCTTTATCATCTGCCCCGACCACCTTATAAAAACCGTCAAATACAAGTTTGCGCCCGTTAGCTTTGAACTCGGAACTTTCTGATTTGAAGATGATGCTTTGCTGTTCGAATTGTGCATCGGTCATCTGACAGGCAAGGAAACGGTTATAGATCAATCGATAAAGTTTTAATTCATCAGGCTTCAAATATTTAGCAGCGATCTCCGGAGTAAACTCTAACATTGTTGGACGGATCGCTTCGTGGGCTTCTTGTGCGCCTTTGGCCTTTTTTACGTAAGACTTTGCTTCCTTTGGAAGGTATTTGTCACCATAGTTTTTCGCAATATGTTCGCGAGCTGCTTCAACGGCTTCAGCTGCCATGTTCAGGGAATCAGTTCTCATATAGGTGATAACTCCCGAGGTGCCCTCAGGTGTCTTGACCCCTTCGTAAAGGGTCTGTGCCAGCATCATCGTCTTTTTCGGCGAAAGGGAAAGTTTGGATGAGGCTGTCTGCTGAAGTGTAGACGTCATAAATGGCGGCGGTGTCGAAGTCTTACGTTTTTTGGTCTCAATAGAAGCAACCGTAAACTCTTCTGATTTTAAAGTGTCGACAATGGCTTTGGCATCTTTCTCATTGGAAACGGAAAGCTTGTCCATCTTTTGGTTTTTATAGCTATGAAATACGGATTCGATGTTCGTATTGAAAACAGAATCAATTGACCAGTACTCTTGTGGAACAAAGGCTTTGATCTCACGTTCTTTATCTACAATGATCTTAAGGGTCGAGGATTGTACACGTCCGCCCGAGAGACCCTTTTGGATTTTGGAACTTAACAGTGGAGATAGCTTGTATCCCACAATACGATCAAGCAAACGGCGGGTCTGCTGGGCATTGACCATATCCATATTCACGGTTCGTGCAGATTCAAGGGCATGTTGGATCGCAGATTTTGTGATCTCATGAAAGACGATACGCGGAAGTGTCGCCGGGTCTTTTTTCATAGCATGGGCAATATGCCAGCCGATTGCCTCTCCTTCACGGTCCTCATCGGTCGCGATATAGATGGTGTCAGCTTTTTTCGCCAATTCTTTGATCTTTTTAACGGTGGGCGCATTCTCTTTAGCAACGGAGTATTCAGGTGTAAGGGTATTATCTTCTCCTACTTTGATACCGAAGCGAGATTTTGGAAGGTCACGGATATGCCCTTTGGAGGCAATAACCTCATAATCCTTACCTAAAAAGTTTTTAATGGTTCTGGCTTTTGCCGGTGATTCCACAATGATTAAATTCAATCTTTACCTTTT
>JBFEXS010000038.1:0-17048 GCA_041562555.1 Sulfurimonadaceae bacterium | reverse complement strand
CCGGTATTCATCTCTTCTTTAAACTCTTCGTTAAGGAGCTTACACAAATCGGTGTCCACTTCAAAAGCAATCACGCTTTTGACGTTTACTAAATGTTTAGTCAAATCACCTAAGCCAGGCCCAATCTCTGCAATAAGATTATTATTATTGGGCATCGCTTCGACAATTTTTCTGACAACACTTTCATCAATAAGAAAGTTCTGTCCAAACTTCTTTTTAGCAACTACATCTTGTTTCATTAGATGCAAGCATAACTAAAAACTACTTACATTAGCATTTATTTGGATAAAGTTTATCTTCTTTGGCTTAAAGTAATCTCACATAATTATAAGTTTTTCTAAAATTTCACTATTTTTTTGTACTTCGTTTCACTTCTGAACTGTTTTCATCCTCTTTCAAGACAAGCTCTATACAATTTTCACGCTGAGGGATAAAAAACGATTCGGTACGAAAATCATCATTCTCCTCATTATAATAGATTCTGTAGAGGTGTGTCGCATGATATGTCCCATCTTTGATGATATCTTCTACAATGACTTGATCCTGTGAGACTAACTCAAATGACAGATAATGGTTTTTATCCTCAATGACAACCTTCTCCGTGTTGGGCATTCTAACCTTGCTTGGCCTGTAAAAATCCTTAGGATAAGAGGCGCACAATACTTTTAAAGGGTTTGAATAGGAACTAATAATCGTACGAAGATTGAAGCGGTTATAAAATTCATACGGCCATATAGCCTCGGAGATCTCGACACCCGGTTTTTTTTGCGAACATGCATTCAACGACAGAAGCAAGATACCCAATAGAATGTATTTCATCTTTTCAACTATATCACTCCGGGATAAACAGTAAGTATCTTTTATCCCTAAATGACTCACCAAATCCCATTAATGATGCGTCGATACGTCTGTTCTCTTTACTATATGAGACACAGATCTCATACATCATCTTATCATTGCTCAGGGCATTAAGCATCTGTAAAAACTCACCGACATTCAAGCCCTGCTCCTTTCCCATGAACAGAAAGATCTTTCCTTGTTCCTCGTCCAGCTTATAACTGCACAATTCACTCTGCCATGTCGGGACAAACTCGGATTTTTTCTGTTCCGATAAACCAACTACGCGCAAAGAAAAATCCGGATCATTATTGATCGCCGTACGAATGTCTTCAATAAAATCTATAATAACTTTCATAGGGGTATTATACCTTTTCTAGTAGAATCCTCAAAAGGGAAGACAACATGGATATATCACCATACGTAAAGCAGATCAAACTGGATATTGAGTCAATCTGTACTGTATGTTCAAATGATTAGATCGTTTCATGCAATAGTGCTTGAGCTTCCCAATGGAGCTTATGATGTCATATATCAACATAAGCGCTATCTGCTAACAAAGCACACCCACCTCAACAACAGACTCATCAAACTTTATGCCGAAGAACTGGGTGGAAACGACTTTATTTCCATGAATTACTATCCATATATTAAAAATGGATTACTCAAACCCTGTGAAATGTCCCCTGAGAAAGTAACACATTTTATTCAAAACCTAGAGATGGTTTAAGCTCATTTCCAATAAAATCAATTTACTAAACCCATACAATATTTTCACAATCTCAGGTCTATCATGATACGTATATTTTTAATCTCGATCCTTTTGTTTACATCTGCTATTTCCCAAGAAGAATATCCTAAGATGTTCGCCCAACTCGGAACACCTTTATATAAGGCAGATGCCGTATTTTCCAAGTTTTCCAGTTTTGAGAAAGTCAGTGAGAAAGCCCAGCCCTATCATGCCCATGTTCAAGAGCTTCTTTCCCTGGCAAACAAGATTGAAAAGGCTTCCAAACCAGATAAACAAGACAAAAAAGCCTATATCAACGGTCTTAGAACGCTGCAAAAGGAACATGACGACATCATCCGCTCTATCAATGGCTATCTGCTGCAAACGATTGATGCCGATGATTATGAAGGGTTTACCCGAATCATCAATACAGGTGGCGGACCTATCCTCGAGAATCGTGTCATCCTAAAACGTGCCATGGCCTTTTATGTCGCTTATCGAACCCGGGGTAAGATCGATGTGCTCGACACACACTTCGAAACACTGAGCTCTGACACCGAGCTTATGGAGTATGTCAAAGGACATATGCCTACCGTCCACCTTCTGAACCAGGGCTATAATGCCGAAGGTGAAAGCCATAAGCTTCTGCTTTCAAACAATGAGCACTATGCCTTCATCGCCGATGGAAGCCACTGTTTTAAAAGTATCGATATCAAAAACTTTGCTAATGCTTCTGAAGTCGCAAGCTTTGACTTTAGCTCTACAGGATGCTCTTTGGTAGATATCTCACAATCTTCCGATGGGAACTTTCTCTACCTGAGTGATGTGAAAAACGGATATACAATCCTTGATATTTCCCAGCCAAAAGCACCTCTGCAAAAAGACAGTTATACCAAGATCCGTGCCACTGCCTCTATCACTTCCGCAGATGGTATCACCAGCTTTGTGGTTCGTAAAGAGAAGGGCTTGACTATCATTGATATCTATAATAAGGATGAGTTTCGCCTTCTTGCCAACTACAACCGTGGCGTCAAGATCAATCAGCTTGACCTGGATGACAACCGCTCACGACTCTACCTTGCACACAGTGAAGGCGTCAGTGTACTGGACATCTCTACCCTCGGTAATCCAAGAGAGCTACTAAACTTTCCCCTTGAAACGGGAGCGGATGATCTTATCCTATCACCCGACAAACAGATCGCATATGTCGCTTCAAAAGATGCCGGAATTCACGTACTTGATCTCTCTCAAGACAATAATATCTCTTTGATCTCTACCTGTTTAACACCGGCACAGGTCCATACCTTTACTCTTTCCAAAGATGGGGAGAGACTTTATGCTTCAGCATTGGAGGATGGCGTCTATTATATCAATACGACAGATAAGAAAGATATGAAACATGTCAGTACCTACAAAAGCACCAAAAAGGATGCTCTCGCCTTAAGCAGTACTCTCAACAAGGCAGAAGACGCTCTTTTTATCAGTTTTGAAAAAGCCGGCATCGGCAAGATAAAACTCAATGATTCAAATTGACTTATAGGCTCCATAAGCCAAAAATGATTATAATCGCGTTTATATAAAGGAAAATCCATGGACTACTTCGCAAAACGCATTATCCCCTGTCTCGATGTCAAAGACGGGCGGGTTGTCAAAGGTGTTAACTTTGTTGGACTGAAAGACGCCGGTGATCCTGTAGAGGTGGCTAAACGTTACAATGAAGAGGGTGCTGACGAAATCACATTCTTGGATATCACTGCCTCTTCCGATAATAGAGAGACTATCGTCGATATTGTTGAACAAGTAGCGAAAGAGGTTTTTATCCCGCTCACTGTGGGAGGCGGGATCCGAAAGCTTGAAGACATTTACAAGTTGCTCAATGTCGGCTGCGATAAGGTCAGTTTAAACTCTGCCGCCATTAAACGTCCGGAATTGATCAACGAAGGTGCAAAACGTTTTGGTGCTCAATGTATTGTCGTCGCCATTGATGTGAAAAAGACGGGTGATCAATACAATGTCTATCTAAACGGCGGACGTGTCGATACAGGGATCAATGCCGTCGAATGGGCAAAAGAGGCCGTTGATAGAGGTGCAGGGGAGATATTGCTTACCTCTATGGACACTGACGGTACTAAGGCCGGTTTTGATATACCGATCACGGAACAGATTTCCAAGCTCGTCAACGTTCCTATCATTGCCAGTGGCGGTGCGGGAACAATGGAACATATCAAGGAGGCTTTCGACCATGGTGCCGATGCCGCCTTGGCCGCTTCGATCTTTCACTATAAAGAGATCGATATCATGGACCTGAAACACTATCTCCATGACCAAAATATCCCGGTAAGGCTCTAAAATGATCATATGTGCAGGAAACAACGAAACCTTTGATTTTGCGACTCCGATGGGAGTAGGTCTAGTAGAGATGGCAATGAACCTCACGCGTCTGTGCCTGTTTGATAAACCCGAATTCCTTCTTTTTGTAGGGACTGCAGGCTCATATGGACACAAAAACATCTTTGATATTGTCGAATCCAAGACAGCTTCGAATATTGAACTCTCCTTTTTGGAACATAAGTCCTATACTCCTTTGGACAATGTAGTCAGTACGAATATCGAAGGAACCAAAGATATCGTTGTGAACTCATGCAACTATATCTCTACCGATGCTGAGTTGGCAAAAAACTATTTGAAGTTTGGTGTTGGTATCGAAAACATGGAATTCTTCTCTGTATTGCGTATCGCACAGGAATTTAACATTCCTGCCGGCGGTGTCTTTTGTGTGACCAACTTTACCAACGCCGATGCCCATAAGGACTTTTTAGAGAATCATGAGAAGGCAAAACAGCTTTTAAGCGAGCATGTTCAAAGACGTATCAAAGAGCTCACTTCGTGAAAAAGACCATATTAGACTTTACAAAAGAGGAGCTGGCTAAAGAGATCAAACCGGCCTTTCGTGCCAAGCAGGTCTATAGCTGGATCTATCATAATTATGTCAAAAGCTTTGATGAGATGCAAAACATCCCAAAAAGCCTACGCCAGGAACTGGATGAAAAATACTCTTTGATGCCTTTGAGTATTGTCAAAAAAGAGCTAAGTGATGATGGAACCATCAAATATCTCTTTTCTCTTCCCGACGGCAAGACGATCGAATCCGTTCTGCTGCTTATGAAACCCGAAGAGCTTGGACATGATGGTGAGATCACTTCTGAAGCGAAATATACCGTATGTGTATCTACCCAAGTCGGATGTAAAGTAGGGTGCACCTTCTGTCTGACAGCAAAGGGTGGATTTACGCGTGATCTTACTCCCGGAGAGATCGTCGCCCAGGTACTCGCGATAAAGATCGACAACAACATCCCTGCTGCAAAGCGCATGAACATCGTCTACATGGGCATGGGCGAACCATTGGATAATCTTGATAATCTTGCAACTGCCATTAAGATATTCAAAGAGGAAGACGGTCTGGCCATCGGCGCCAAACGTCAGACCGTATCCACCTCCGGACTCAGCACAAAAATAGATAAACTCGGAGAGATGGATCTGGGTGTACACATTGCCATTTCCCTGCATGCCGTTGATGATGAACTTAGGACCGAACTGATTCCTATGAACAAAGCACACAATATCAACTCTATCATCGAAGCTGTCAAACGCTTTCCTATCGACACGCGTAAACGTGTCATGTTCGAATACCTTGTTATCAAAGATAAGAACGATGACCTGGGCTCTGCCAAAAAGCTCGTGAAACTCTTGACCGGTATCAAAGCCAAGGTCAATCTTATCTTTTTCAATCCCTATCCGGGAAGCCCTTATGAACGCCCAAGCGTAGCATCCATGGTGAAGTTTCAAGAATACCTCATCAAACACGGGCTTTTATGTACTATCCGACAATCAAAAGGAATCGATATCTCGGCTGCCTGCGGTCAGCTCAAAGAGAAAGATCAAGATGAGTTGGCCACAATCAAGAAGCAAGACAATCTAAATGAGAAAGGTGAGCACACATGTTAGCAACAGACCTGTTTCAAATCATATTTATCAGTATTGTCGCAATTATCGGTATCGGCGGGATGATCGTCGTTGTCAACAGCAAGGATGACGAGGATTAGGACTAATTGACTACAGAGAAGGTCGTTTGGTTTCTGCCATTTTTCTTGGACCCATATAATGCCTGATCCGCACTGTTATAAATAGCAAACTTGGAGATCTCCGGACTGCATTGCACACGGGTCACGCCCATAGATATTGTCAGATACCCAAATGCTTCATTATATGCATGTTCGATTTTTAAAAAGCCCAAAGCCTTGTGAATATCCCCACTAAGGCTTTTTAAAAGAGTCTCAGAAGCATCAAAAAGTAAAACAGCGAACTCTTCACCTCCCAATCTAAAAAGACTGCCATTTATGCCCTCTATTTGCTCCTTAATAGCACCTGCGACTGATTTAAGTGCAGAATCCCCCTTCTGATGTCCATAATTATCATTATACTTCTTGAAGTTGTCAATATCGATCATCATAAAGGTCATCGTCTTATGTTCTTGTATAGAGCGTGTGTAAAGCTCATCATAGACCATATCAAAATGCCGACGGTTATACACCTCGGTAAGCGGATCCGTAATGGCTATCTTTTTGCGTTGATCCGAAATACTCTTTCGGATCAGATGAGCTTGAACCCGTGCTATCAGTTCCTGCCCGTTAAATGGCTTGGCTATGTAATCGATCGCACCATTCTCAAAACTATTCTGCAGGGTCTCGATCTCATTATTTGCCGTTACCATGATGATCGGTATATCTTCATACCGTGGATTGGATGAGATCTTTTTACAGGCCTCTGCACCACTGATCTTTGGTAAAACGTAAGAGAGTAATATAAGGTCAATATCATGAGTCTGTAATATACCCCATACCTCATCCAGGCAGGTCGCCGTAAATACATTCTCAAAAGCTTCTTGTTCTAATACAGCTTTTAATAGATTGCTCCCGCTATTAGCACTATCAATGATTAAAACCTTCATCACATGGATCTGTGCTGTCTTTGGCATATCTACCTCTGTTGTTAGGAATCCATACTATTTTACACTAAATTGTATGATTTAATCTGAAGTCGTCTGGTTAATTGTCTCTGTACCCTTGAAGGGCAAAGAGACAGGAAGGTCTAATTTACGTTTGGCTTTGGAGTTGTTGCCGTAGCATTTGGAAGCTGAGGATAGGTCACTTCAGGTTTCTTACCTTCAAGTGCATGGAAGAAAGTCTCGATCTTTTTTGCTTCGTTATCGCTAATCTTTATCCCGAGTTGAATGCGTCCCATCTCGACGATCGCCTCTTTCAAGGTTGTCACTGCACCATTATGGAAATATGGAGCTGTCTGCGTAACATTTCTAAGTGTCGGAACCTTTACCAATCCGTTCTTGTCACCTTTGAAGTCACCGACGTCTGCATATTTGTATTCACCGGTGACACCAAATGCCTGCATCGAACCACCAAGTGCGATACCCGTGTGACATGTCGCACATCCTTTATCAATAAATGTCTTTAGACCCTCTTGCTCTTCAGCAGTCATGGCCTTGGTATCACCCTGTAAAAAAGCATCGTATGGTGCCGGTGTCACTAAAGTACGCTCAAACAGTCCGATTGAAGCTGTAATATTCTCATACGTGATCTTCACATCTTTTCCATATGCTTTTTTGAAGGCATCCACATATCCAGGCATTGAACTTACCGTTGCAACAACATGTTCTTTTGTCGCAGCCATCTCCGGTCCTGCCAGAATAGGGCCCTGCGCCTGCTTTTCTAGATCTGGATCCCGTCCATCCCAGAACTGTGCATCAAAGAAGACCGCATTATATACCGTCGGTGAGTTCAAATGGTGTGGGTTTGCCGTCCATTTATGCCCTATCGCAGCAGCAACACCATCCACACCACCGGTAGCAAGGTTGTGACAGGTATTACATGAGATCAATCCGCTCTTTGAGATACGAGGCTCAAAATAGAGCATCTTTCCAAGGGCGACCTTGGCGTCCGTGATAGGGTTTTTCGGATTATCCACAAGTTTGCGCACTGCACCCGCATCTTTTGGGATTGCTTGCAGACCCGCTTCTTTTGCCTGATCTATCAGGGACGAACCCATCATAACGCTTACTGCTAAAGTACTACTGATTACTACTGTTTTCAACATCTATTGTCTCCTTTTTATTTTTTATTATTTAAACGCGACTGATACTCTTGAGGGTGTTTGCACACAGGACAGACTTTCAATGCTTTTTTGCCACGATGTACATGTCCGCAAACTTCGCAAATCCACTCTTCTTCGTCATCTTCACTCTCAAATTCTGCACCTGCGTTAAGTCTATCTAAAAGTAGCTTATACATTTTTTCATGTTCCACTTCAACCTTGCCAATCGCAGCAAAAAGTTTCGCAGCTTCCACATGTCCCTCTTCTTCTGCTATACGGGAGAACTCAGGATACATCGTCAGATTCTCATAGGACTCACCGTTGATCGCTTCTTGCAGGTTTTCTTTGGTATCACCAAAACTATTATCCGACCCGCTTTCCATTCTATTATACATGGCCAACTCTAATTTGGCATGGGTCTTTTCATTATTAGCTGCCCGTTGAAAATGTTCGGCGATATCTCTATAGCCCTCTTTTTGTGCTACCTTTGCATAATATTCATATCGATTCCTTGCCTGTGATTCACCGGCAAATGCCTTTAACAGATTCACCATTGTCAGGTTGTCCGTTATATTCTCCATCGGCTTTCCACAACAACTAAGCTCACCACCACCTACATGGGAGACCTCAACCTCATTTCCACAAACAGAACATTTATAGCTTTCATACTGTCGCATAATGCCTTCCTTTCTAAAGGAGAATTTTTTTCCTTTGGAAAATTATAACAGTTTAAAACTTAGTGGATAATAATTATCCTTTACTAATTATTTTTATCAGATACTAATTTTTCTGCCTATGCTATAATCCTATTATGAATTATGAAACATTACTGCGTGAGCACCATTTGAAAGTCACGCCTCAGCGTCTTAGCATATTATCGATCATGCATGACAAAGGTCATATCAGTATTGAAGAGCTTTTTAGTCATATTAAAAAAAAGTTTACCTCTATTTCTCTGGCGACCCTGTATAAAAATGTGAATGCGATGTTGGAGAATAAGCTTATTTCAGAAGTGAAGATACCTCATAATAAGTCAAAATATGAACTGTCAAAAACCGAGCATATGCACATGGTATGTACACAATGTGAATCCGTAACGGATATACATATTAATGTGCATGAACTACTCGAACAGGTAAAAGATCAAAGTCATTATAAAATTGAAAACTATTCTGTCATCTTCAGTGGGATTTGTGAGGCTTGTCAAAACAAATAGAAGGAAACAGTCAACACACCAGGGAGACTGTTTGTGTTGAAATAATACCACAAAACCTGCATTTTTACTTTATAAACTGAGTTAGCCATTTATATTTCAGTTACAATCAATTTTCATCCTTTTCGTAAGATTCCCCCATATCAAATAATCTCTCATCAAACACCATTTTGAATATATGGTTACATATCCAATTACAACTTTTTTTTGAGCTTAATCATATTTTTTGGACCTATGAAATTTTAAAATATTGTGAATATGTGTAATATTCACACGTTGTTCAAAGGTGTGAACAACCTAATGATTTTTTTGATCAAAATCTAAATTTTACGACTTAATTTTTTATAAATATTTCTTTATTTTTTTCTGAAATTTTGAAATTCTCACACTCTGTTTTCTTAACATAAATATAGCTTAAACCCCTATATTTTGGGGGTTTTTAAATTCATAATCATCTTTAAACTCCTTATTATCGGGAATATAAGTTTTACCCCAAACACCTACTTATAAACTTATTCACATTTACCTCTATTTCAAACTATTCATGTGAACAATTTTTAGCATTGTAATACTCTCGTGTCGAAATTGTAGTCCCGTGGTAATGAATCACATTTACACTTCTATAACTAGAAATCAATCACTTGAATATAAAGGATAAAAGATGGTTCATGTTGAAGGAATGATACGCACAGCATATCCAGCTATCTATAACAAGATTCCAAATATTGCTTTACGACCAAGCATCAGTATATTAAAGAAACTCTTTCACGAAAAAGAGATCAATACCTTTCTTGAAAGACATTCGCGTTTGCATGGTCTTGATTTTATTGAAGAAGTCTTGGAGTACTTAAACATCTCCTATAAGGTAAATGACAAACAGTTGGAGAACATTCCCGTTCTTGGAAAGACAATCGTCGTTTCCAATCACCCTCTTGGTGCTGCAGATGCTCTTACACTTGTCAAAATGCTGGCGAATGTTCGACAGGACAAAGGGATCAAGATCGTGGCCAACAAAATGCTTTCACATATCCCTCAGCTCTCGGAGTTGTTAATACCTGTTGATAATATTCACGGCCGTTTGACTAAAGAGTCTTTGCATGCGATTGATAGGGCTTTGGAAAATGAAGAGCTGCTTATTTTTTTCCCCGCAGGTGAAGTATCCCGTGCATCTGTCAACGGTATTAAAGACAAACATTGGAAAAGTGGTTTTGTGAAAATTGCTCAGCGTACATCAACACCGATATTGCCTATACATATCAATGCACGGAACTCTTCCTTGTTTTATGCACTCTCGATGGTGTATAAACCTCTCTCGGCACTTTTATTGGGACATGAGCTATTTGCATCACGATCAGCCAAACCTTTGGAGTTCTCTATTGGTAATATTATTCCTCCTACTGCTTTTTCCAATCAGAGCCTGAAACCAAAACAGTATGCACGCCTCTTTAGAAAACACCTCTACCGTATTGCAAAGGGAAGAGCAGCCCTTTTATCAACAGAACAGTCTATCTCAAGACCTGTAGACCGTCAGACACTTCGTACCGAACTCAAACAAGGCGAATTTCTTGGGTCGACTACCGACGGTAAACAGATCTATCTTGTCGATCCTGAGATTTCATCCACTGTGCTGAAAGAGATAGGCCGTCTGCGTGAATATACTTTCAGAAAGGTAGGAGAGGGCACAGGTACACGACGTGACCTTGACAAGTATGATGAATACTATCTACACCTCGTTTTATGGGATGAGGATGAACTGGAGATCTCCGGTGCCTATCGTATTGGTGAATGTGCATGGATACTTTCCTGGCTGGGCCAAGAAGGTCTGTATATGAACGAACTGTGTTCCATAGATAAAAATATCGATGACAAGCTGGAGAATGCCATAGAACTTGGACGTAGTTTTGTCCAACCAAAATATTGGGGTTCACGTGCACTTGATTATCTGTGGCAGGGTATCGGTGCATATCTTTCCCACAATCCAAATATCAAATACATGTATGGACCGGTGAGTATCTCCAATACCTATCCGAAAGTTGCAAAGGATATTTTAGTCTATTTCTATTCGACCTATTTCAATAGTGATCAAAAACACTTTAAGGCAAAACATCCTTATATCCTCTCTCGCAATACAAAAGCGGAGTTTGAGATACTCTTCAAAGGACAGGATTATGCTGAAGCTTTCCGTACACTGAAAGCTTATCTAAAAGGATTTGAAGTATCTGTACCGACACTTTACAAACAATATGGAGATCTATGTACAGAGGATGGTGTACAGTTCTACGACTTTGGTATAGACCCTGACTTCAATAATGCGATCGATGGATACCTTATGGTCGATCTGGACAAATTAAAAGAGGAAAAAAGACGTCGTTATATTTCACAATCAAGTAATAATTAACCTTCTTTCCATACCTGGTGTTACATAAAGTCTCGAGCAATATGTGATTCAATATTGCTTGACATTACATAAGGATACGGATGAGTAATTTAAACTTTTTCTGTCAGTAAGTCAAGTGCCTCTTTCTCGAAATCGGATCGTGAGTTTATACAATATTCATTCCCATATGTAAAACACAGTCGATTGGCATGCAATAACAAACGTGAGGCACCGCTCTTTTCTATACGCTCTTCCAAAGATATCTCCCTATCCAGAAAACGTACCACGTCTTTTTCACTTTGTCCATAAATCGGATCACCAACAATCGGATGTTTCACGTGAAACAAATGAACCCTTATCTGGTGTTGTCTACCTGTTAGAGGTACACACTCCACCAAACTCATATCATGTTCTTTGTAATAACGAAGTCGTTTGAAACTGGTTTTAGAGGGCTTACCGTCCCCATGTACTCTAACAACCATCCTAACAATCGCACTCGTATCTTCTTTGCGTAACAAAGGTGCATTGACCTCCAATTGTTCCGGAAACTCACCGTGAACTAACGCAAGATAACTCTTGCTCATCTCTCGGTTCTCAAACATCATTTTCAAACTGCGCTCAGACTCTTTGTGTTTGGCAATCAATAACAAACCTGATGTCTCCTGATCGATACGATGAGTTATATTTGCATCGCGCCCAAAAGCATGTTTCGCTTCATCAATAATCGAATAAGGAGTATGACGGTTCTGAGGATGGACCAATACACCTGATGGTTTATCATAGATTGCAAAATCAGGTGTTTGGAAGATAGGAGACAAACCCCTGGTCTCTGGTTCGAAACAGATAAACGACACTTTTCCTTCCAAAAAACCAGAGGTACGGGACATGACTTCACCATTGACACTCACACGTCCTTTTGATACAAGCCGCTGAGCCTCTTTTTGCGTGTAGTCGAGTTCATGCATTAAAAACAGTACCGCTTTTACCCTCTCTTTTACTTCAAACTCTTTAACTACAAATGGCATAACCGTTCCTGATTTTTATGATGTGAGATTGTAACCTAGGAGTACTTAGATAAGGATATTGTTCTGGTTGGCTATTGCCATAATGTTTCACGTGAAACATAGAGAAGAAAAAGAACACTGACTGACACATCAAGCCAAGACCTCTAACCAAAGAATAAGCAGTAAGTTGTTATCCTTCCAATATTAAAATACTTCCTACAAGGTAAACAGAATGGTAGAACGATACGCCAGAAAAGAGATGTCTGAAAAATGGACACAATATGCACGGTATGCAGCATGGTTAGAAGTTGAAAAAGCAGCGGTAAAAGCATGGGCAAAACTTGGGAAAATCCCTCAGGAGGATGCAGATAAGATTGTAAAGAATGCAAAATTTTCTGTAGAACGAATAGAGGAAATCGAAGCCGTTACAAAGCATGACCTTATTGCTTTCAATACAAGTGTTGCAGAGAGCCTTGGAGAAGAGTCACGTTGGTTTCATTATGGTATGACAAGTTCCGATGCGGTAGATACCGGTGTTGCTCTTCAGATGAGAGATTCATTGAAAATCATCATCGATGATGTCAAGATGTTGATGGAATCAATCAAGAAACGTGCGATGGAGCATAAGATGACTCTTATGGTAGGACGAAGTCACGGTATTCATGGTGAGCCTATTACCTTTGGGCTTACCTTAGCTGTTTGGTATGATGAAGTAGCACGTCATCTTAAAAACCTTGAAGAGACGATGGAAGTAATATCTGTCGGGCAGATTTCTGGAGCTATGGGAAATTTTGCGCATGCACCACTTGAACTCGAAGAGTATGCGATGGCGGAACTTGGTCTGAAACCGGAACCGTGTTCAAACCAGGTTGTACACCGCGACCGTTATGCACGTTTGGCAACTGCCTTGGGAATGCTGGCTTCTTCAGTTGAGAAGTTTGCCGTACAGGTACGTCACTTACAACGTACGGAAGTATATGAAGCAGAGGAGTATTTTGCAAAGGGGCAAAAAGGTTCTTCGGCAATGCCACATAAACGTAACCCTATCTTAACAGAGAACATCACAGGTCTTGCAAGAACCATCCGTGCCTATGTAACACCGGCATTAGAAAATGTTGCGCTGTGGCATGAAAGAGATATCTCTCACTCATCAAGTGAGCGTTTCTGGTTACCGGATGCGTTTATCACAACTGACTTCATGCTTCACCGTATGAACAGTGTCATCGCCAATCTGACTGTTATGCCTGAAAACATGATGAAAAATCTAAACCTTACCGGTGGACTTGTCTTCTCTCAACGTGTACTCCTTGAACTTCCACTGCAAGGTGTAAGTCGTGAAGATGCTTATAGAATAGTACAGCGAAATGCGATGAAAGTATGGGAAGAGATTCAGCAGGGCAAACCGACACTGAACGAGAACGGTGAATCACTTTACCTTGGTCATCTTCTTGCAGATGAAGAGCTGCGCAGCAAACTAAGCGAAGAGCAGATCCGTGAATGTTTCAACTATGACTACTATACGAAAAACGTAGATGCCATCTATAAACGCGTCTTTGGATAAGTATATTTTATCACTACTATAACTCTTGATATTCAACCTAAAACATCCACTTTTTGATGGATGTTTTTCTTCGAACACGTGCTTAAAAAACATCCAAACATTTTCACAGATTACAGCTTCATTTCAAAATTATAATGGTATATTCTCTTAACTAAATATGAGTCAAAAAGTATAATTACAAGGGGTTATTTTTATGATAACTGTCATTAAAAGAAATGGACGAAGCGAACCATTAGACATAACAAAAATCCAAAAGTACACATCAGCATCTGTACAAGGTCTAAGCGGTGTAAGTCAGAGTGAACTGGAGGTCGATGCACAGATCATGTTCCGTGATGGAATCACCTCAAAAGAGATCCAACAAGCGCTGATAAAGACAGCTGTCGATAAGATTGACATCGATGCACCAAACTGGACCTTTGTCGCCTCACGTCTATTTCTATATAACCTGTATCATTCTGTAAACCATTTTACAGGATATTGCAAACTGGAAAAATATTTTGAGCGTGGGGAAAAGGAAGGGCGTCTTCTTCTTGGCTTGCGTGACATGTACGACTTGGATGATCTAGACAAATACATCAAGCCTGAACGCGATCTCCAATTTAACTACCTTGGAATTAAAACACTTTATGACAGATACCTAATCAAAGACAGAGAAAGCAATCCTATCGAGCTCCCACAACATATGTTCATGGGTATCGCGATGTTTCTGGCACAACGTGAGGAAAACAAACAAGAGTGGGCAAAAAAATTCTATGACATGATCTCTACTTTTGAAGTGATGTTGGCAACGCCGACACTTTCCAATGCACGTACACCTCGTCACCAACTCTCATCATGTTATATCGGATCGACTCCGGATAATATCGAAGGTATTTTCGATGCTTATCAGGAGATGGCAATGCTCTCGAAATTTGGTGGCGGTATCGGTTGGGATTGGTCACAGGTACGCTCAATCGGTTCATATATTGACGGACATAAAAATGCAGCCGGCGGAACGGTTCCATTTTTAAAGATCACGAATGATGTAGCAATCGCCGTTGACCAACTGGGAACACGTAAAGGAGCCATTGCCGTTTACCTTGAACCGTGGCATATGGATATCAATGACTTCCTGGATCTTAAAAAGAACTCAGGAGAAGAGCGTAGACGTGCCCATGATCTCTTCCCGTCACTATGGATCAATGACCTCTTTATGAAGCGCGTTCAAGAAGATGCCATCTGGACACTCTTTGACCCGTATCAGACTAAGGAACTCACCGTTCTATACGGAGAAGAGTTTGAAAAACGTTATCTGGAGTTAGAAGCGGATGACGATATCATCAAAGAGCGTATCAAAGCGAAAGACCTGTGGAAGAAGATCCTGACATCCTATTTTGAATCAGGTTCTCCGTTCTTATGTTTCAAAGACAATGCTAACCGTGCTAACCCTAATGATCACTACGGTGTTATCAGATCGTCTAACCTCTGTACTGAGATCTTTCAAAACACTAACCCGAACACATATAAGGTCAAACTCAAATTTGAAGATGAGACCTATGTCACCTATGACGAAGATGAGATCGTACGTGTTGACAGCGGTGTTGAAAAACCGGCGAACAAAGTTACTGCCCTTGACGCGATCGATGGCAAACAGATCTTCATCGTTGAAAAAGAGAGAGTCAACGGAGATACAGCAGTATGTAATCTTGCCTCAGTCAACCTCTCCCGTATCAATACCAAGGAAGATATCGAACGTATTGTCCCAATTGCGATGCGTGCTCTTGATAATGTGATCGACCTAAACTTCTACCCGGTAGAAAAAGTAAAACGTACCAACCTTAAAAGCCGTTCCGTAGGGCTGGGTGTTATGGGTGAGGCTGAGATGTTGGCTATGAGCGGCATCTCCTGGGGATCTCAAGAACACTTTGACAAAATCGATGAGGTGATGGAAGCCGTATCCTATAACGCTATTTATGCCTCATCAGAAATTGCGCTTGAGAAAGGTTCTTATCCGGAGTTCGAAGGTTCCAAATGGAGTAAAGGTATCATGCCGATGGATCACGCGAATGCAGAAGTCATCAATCTTGTCGATCGCGGCGGACTTTTTGCTTCCAATTATGACTGGGATGAACTTCGAACCAAGGTTAAAAAAGACGGTATGCGTAATGGTTACCTCATGGCAATTGCACCGACCTCTTCTATCTCGATCCTTACAGGAACAACTCAAGCGATTGAGCCTGTATATAAACGTAAATGGTTTGAAGAGAACCTTTCAGGTCTAATTCCTGTTGTCGTACCAAAACTCTCACCGGATACATGGGCCTACTATACGCCGGCGTATGATTTGAACCAGACGATTTTGATTAAGGCCGCTGCAGTACGTCAAAAATGGATCGATCAGGGACAGAGTCTCAATATCTTCATCACCCTGGACAAAGCTTCAGGTAAATACCTCAACGAGATCTATATGCTTGCATGGAAACTTGGCCTCAAGTCGACTTACTATCTCAGAAGCCAGTCTCCGGAAGCCAGCAATGACGTAGAAGACCGCTCCATGGAATGTGTGGGTTGTCAATAGGATTTAGTTTCTGCTAAATCTTAATGAATAAGAATATATTTATCAACGTTAAGATTGCACAAGCCTTGTCAGAGTAAAATACTTAGACGAAGAGATGTTTTTATAAGTAGCTAGGGAACCTTCTTTATAGTTCACACAAAGGAGGGAACCAATGATGACAATAATATACAAATCTCTACATTTAATAATTGATGTCGATTTTGTAATCAATCTATTAGAAGTTATGTGTCATAGTAAATTCATATTCTGAAATTGCGCCAACAACCAGAATATGAATTGTATTTGAATAGAAGGAAATTATTGCACGTATAATATTAAATGCGTGTAAAATTCTATCTTTAATAGAATTTCTGTACCGTTACGAAACATATACTTAAAGAAGGAACTCAAGCTACTTATGAAACCACTCTCTAAAAACGACCTACTAGCCTTTATGGAACGTTTTGACAGTCTTGTAGGAGGAGAACTTGTCTCATTGGATATTCTCTCTCCTACCGCCTTTAAAATAACGCTTACGGTACAGGACAAGAACCGCGCCTTTGATTGGGTGAACCTGAGTATCGAATGCAGCGGTGTTAGTGACGCAAAACTGCTAGATGAT
>JBFEXS010000037.1:0-17333 GCA_041562555.1 Sulfurimonadaceae bacterium | reverse complement strand
TATCAAGCTCGTGTAAGCGTTGAGGCAACTCATGTAAAGGGATATTGATTGCTGCGCCCATATGCCAGGCTTCAAACTCTTCTTTAAAGCGGATATCGATCAACTGAGCCGTGCCCTCTTCAAGCATGACCGTAAGCTCAACGCTATCGATCTTCATCTCTTTGCGTTCTTCATATGTAAAGGCGTTCAGATAGGATGTAAAGCTCATCGACGTGGGATCGGAATATACCGCTACGCTGAGTATCATAAAGATCAAGACATATACACTTCTCTTGCTCATATTCGTCCTTTTATATCATCATAAAAAACTTAGGGTTCCACACTTGTCGAGACCTGGTTTCTTCCCTTCTCTTTTGCACGATAAAGCGCTTGATCTGCTTTTTTGAAGAGCTCGTCAAAATGATCACCTTCAGCCAGTTGGGAAACACCTATTGAGATCGTGACATCTCCAACAGAAGGAAAACTAAAAGCGTCTATGGCTAAACGCATTTTCTCAGCAAGGATAGAGGCGTTGGCTAAATCCGTATTTGGGGCCAAAACCAAAAACTCTTCGCCGCCCCACCGTGCAAACACGTCAAGTTTTCGAATCTGCATCTGGATGATATCCGCTAGGGATTTGAGCACTTTATCACCGACATCATGTCCATAGGTATCATTCACCGTCTTAAAATAATCGATATCGATAAGGATCAGTGACATCGGGTATCCAAACCTTCTAGAGCGCTCAAGTTCCAAGATAAAGAGCTCTTCAAACTTATATCGGTTATGAATACCCGTCAGTTTATCTGTTGAAGCAATATGTTCTATCTCTTGATGCATCATCGTTTCCATCGTCGTGTCTTTACCACTGGAAACATATCCGATGATATTATTCATATTATCTTTAAGAGGGGTGATCGTCTTCTTCTCATAAAAAAGCTCTCCACTTTTCTTTTTATTGATTAGTGTTCCCCGATATACATCCCCCTGTTTGATCGTTTTCCATAGGTCTTTATAGAATTCTGCGTCGTGTCTTCCTGACTTCAAGATGGATGGTTTCTTACCAAGGACTTCTTCCCTGGTATAACCTGTATCATTATAGAATGCATGGTTGGCATAGGTAATGGTTCCTGTATGGTCGGTTATGACAACCGTATCATCGATCTGTTCCACAACCTTAGATAGTTTTTCGATCTCTGTCTGAGACCGTTTGATTTCACTCATATCGAGCACCATCCCCGTCAATGTATCCCCTTCTAAGATTGCACTTATCAGGATCGGGAAAGCTTTATTGTTCTTATCATGGGCTGTTAATTCATAATTGATCAAACGGCCCGTCTTCTGTAGGTCATGTATGAACATCTCACTCTCCTGAGATGATTCAAACAGTCTTAGTTCATGTTCGCCGATAACCTCATCCACTGAAGCACATCCCCACATCCTTGCCAATGCAGGGTTGGCATAAAGGATTTTTCCTTCAATGTTTGCACGGTAAATACCGACAATAGAGTTCTCCACAAAGTCCCGATATTTTTTTTCCGATGCCTTGATGGCATCATCCGCTCTCTTTTGCTGTGTAATATCCCGCACCGAGCTCAGTACATATGGCTTATCGTTCAATGTGATCAACTTTGAATAGATCTCTACGGGTAGTCGTCTGCCATCTTTGCATAGATGCTCAACCTTGAACGTGACGTATCCCTCCTCTTTTAGCCGTGCGAGGAATTTTTCCATCTCTTCCGGACTTGCATTTTTATACTCGGGTGCATCCAGTTCCTCAACCGTCATATCAAGCATCTCATCTTCGGTATAGCCCCTGGATTTCCATGCATTTTCATTCAGATAGACAAAATGCCCCTGCAGGTCATGCACCATGATAGAGTCTTGCACCGCATTAAAGATCTCAGCCTGTAGTATGATAGACTGTTCTTGTTCATACTCTTCAGTAATATCATGGACGATACCTGTCATGCGGATAGGGGTTCCTTGGTCATCAAACTTCAGACTCCCCTCTTCACTGACATAGCGCTCGGTTCCATCTTTTTTAATGATACGGTGGAACACATGATAATCGGTCTTTTTTTCCAGTGCTTCATTGACTACTTTATTGACCCTCTCTTTATCCTCAGGATGGACATGTTTTAAAAAGGCTTCATAGGTGGCTTCAAACTCCTTGGGTTCCAGCCCGAAGATACGGTATATCTCATCCGACCACCACAGGGTATTGTTTTGAATATCCCAGTCCCAATTCCCCAGATGTGCTATTGACTGAGCACGTTCCATGCTTTCTGTGGTGACAGCAAGTGTTTCACTGTTTTTCAGAATGATATTTCGACTGCGATACATATATCTGGCGAAACCCAGACTTGCTAGGACAAGCAGAGCGATCAATGCATAGATGATCGTCTTTAAAAGATATTCTGAACGGTGCGCAAGAGACACGGGCTGATTGACAAGTTGACTGGCATGCATGATTTCATCCGGCAGTATGATCCCGTGTTCCTCAAGAGCCTGGGCATCAAATAAAAACCCATGCCGGCTTGCGACATTCTTTGGAAAAGTTGAAAGCGGGTCATGCAAAATTTTTAATGCGATCCTTCCTGCTTCTTCCCCCTGATGGGTACTGTTGTTTACATAACCTCCAAGTACACCGTATTGTACATAGGTGTCTTCAAGTGAAATGACAATCATATCTCCAATACCGTTGAGTTCTTTGATCACCTGCTTTAAAGGGATCAGATGACCGTCAATAGTCTTGACCCCCCCTATCGTGTTCAGCACGACCACCTTACTGTTGATGGCCTTCAACTCTTCCAATACATTTGTCAGATATTCATCATGGATCGAACGGATATTCAGTCCATACGTCGCAAACTCATCAAGCAGTACCTTCTCGACGACTTGTGAGGTTGTTAACTTGTCTCCTAGCAAGACTATCTCTTTCTCGTTTGGGAAAAGGGATCTGATCAACCTTATATTTGAAGCCACGTCTTTTTTCTCAAATACTCCGGCAATCCGTTTATCGCGTAAAGTACCTATCTGGGACAGATCATTAAGACCTGAAAAGACAAGCGGGACAGAAGGGAAGAGCTTGTCTTTGTTACGTAACATAAAATTAAAAGCATCATCATCCGTAGTATAGATCAGTTGCGGTTGGTATCCCTTGTACTTGGAGCGCATATAATGAACGAACTCCTCCTCATAGGCTTTGTCAAAACCGCGACGCTTGCTATCAATGTATTCCGTTGAATATAAGGGGAAAAGTTTTTCATCCCCATCCAAGACTTCTTTAAACCCTCTGTCCTGATTGGATGACCAGGGGTAAGACTCATGGTAAGAATGGATGATAAGGACAGGGGTATCCGCATATAGAAAAGTGTGTACAAATATAAAAACTGAGAATATAAACTTGTTCATACCAAAGTGACCTTTTGTGTACCTCTCTTATATTATACCTATTGTACCCCATTTGCATGGTTCTGTAAAGTCTATTATTGGTAGGCCACGATCTAGGAAAAGATCCGGTTTGAATTGCTTTGCAGCATCTACTAGATGCATCAGCGGTCAACAAAGCTATTCAATAGTATGTTCATCATGAAGACCGTGGATATCACTGCCTTCAATAGCGTTCTCCTGAAAATATTCGATTCGTTCTTCGGCGATACTCAGATCCTCCGAGCGGGCAATATGAAAGACAGCGTCCCCTTCTTGTACCAATGGAATCTGGCTTTTGCCTATGACCACTCCGTTAAAGGGAGAGATCAGTTCATAACTCTCTCCACCGATAGGTTCATCTATTAAAGCGATAATATCCCCTTCTGTTACAAGGTCACCTAAACCTTTGACTGTACGCAGGACTCCACTGGATACGGCGCGTATCCAACTGCTCTCTTTAAAGGTCAAAGGATTTCTGTAACGTTTTTTCTTGGTCTGCGGCAACATCTCAAGAGAACGCAGTACATTCACAACCCCTTTGACACCGATCTTGATCGATGTCTCGTCAAAACGAAGTGCCTCACCGGCTTCATACAAGAGTATGGACACGCCCCTATCCTGGGCTACTGCGCGCAGTGAACCATCACGTTCTTCCGAATGAAGCACCACCGGTGCCTCAAAGGCTTTTGCCAGTTCCCACACCTCTTTATTGTTTATATTCGTACGTATCTGAGGCAGATTGCTTCGATGGATGGCACCGGTATGCAAATCGATTCCGTAATTACATTTTGAGATGATCTCATCAAAGAAGATCTTCGCCATGCGAGCAGCAAGAGAGCCCTTTGTCGATCCGGGAAAACTGCGGTTTAGATCGCGTCTATCGGGAAGATATCGTGAAAATGAGCTCAATCCATAGACATTCACAACAGGGATAAGGATCAAGGTCCCTTTGAGCTTTTTTAAAATAGTGAGCTTTTTGAGTCTGCGGATGATCTCTATACCATTGAGTTCATCTCCGTGTATCGCTGCACTGACAAACAGAGTAGGTCCGTCTCTCCTTCCCCGAATAACATGCACAGGGATTGATGCGGGAAGATTGTACAGCTTTGGCAACTCTATTTTAAGTTCTACCGTACGACCCCGCTCAATGATAGTTCCAGCGATCTCCAAGCTCTTTTCCTGCATTCTGTGTTCCATCCGTATTTTGTTGTATAATACTAGCATATGCGCGATTAAAAGGATAGTATATAGAAAAGATTATCATCGGCAGGATCGAACAGGCATCTCTGCCAGAACTTGGTTTTTTTAATATCGATGCAAAAATCGACACAGGGGCCTATAGCAGTTCGATCCATTGCGATGAGATTGTACTCAATGATGACGGTACAGTCCACTTTAAGCTCCTGGACACATCACATCCGGATTATTGTAAACAGCATATACAGATGCCAGTACATGCCATCAAGAAGGTTAAAAGTTCAAATGGGACGATACAGGAACGTATTTTTATCAAAACAGTGATTGAGATCGCAGGAAAAGCCTATAAAGCAAAACTTTCGCTTACCGATAGGGCTGAGATGAAATATCCCATGCTTATCGGCCGAACCTATCTAAAGGGACGTTTTCTTGTAGATGTCTCCTTGGAAAACAAACATATTTAAGACACAAAAGGTTAACAGATGAAAGTCTATATATTATCAAGAAATTCTACTTTATACTCAACACAGAGACTTGTTGAAGCAGCAGAGCAAAGAGAGTGGGACGTCCGTGTCCTCGACTACCTGAAGTTCAGTGTTGAGATCATGAAGGGTGAATTGAAGATCCATTATGAGGGGAAAGCCCTTCCTGTACCCGATGCCATCATTCCCCGTATCGGTGCCAGCCGTACCTTTTATGGTACTGCTATGGTGCGTCATCTTGAGGTCATGAACGCGTTTAGCACCGCCGGATCATTGGCGATATCGCGTTCACGGGATAAACTCCGTTCCCTTCAGATCCTTTCCAAATATGGTGTTGATATGCCACGGACTGTTTTCGCTTCCAATAAGTCCAATGCGAAAGACATCATCAAACTCAGCGGAGGGACACCTTTGGTACTTAAGATCCTTGAAGGAACGCAAGGAGTAGGTGTGGTCCTTGTCGACACACAAAAGGCTGCCAAATCAGTACTCGACGCCTTTTACGGTATGGATGTGAACTTGCTGGTACAAGAATTCATTGAGGAAGCCGGTGGATCGGATATCCGTGCCATTGTTGTCGGAGGGGAAGTCGTGGGTGCAATGAAACGCCAAGGGGCAGAAGGTGATTTTCGTTCAAACCTCCACCAGGGAGGAAGCGCTACCGTTCATAAACTCACCCGTAAAGAGAAGTCAACTGCCCTTGCCGCAGCTAAAGCCATGGGACTGGGTGTATGCGGTGTCGACATGATCGAGTCCAAACGCGGACCACTTGTCATGGAAGTCAACTCATCACCGGGACTTGAGGGAATTGAAAAAGCCACCGGTCTGGATATCGCAGGAAAGATCATGGATTATATCGCGAAAAATGTCACTCCGGACGACGGAGTCACAAAACGTAAACGCAATCCAAAAGACAAGATAGGTGCTTAACCTGTCACCCTCTGTACAGAGATCCTACCTTTCTACGTTTCTTCGCCATACATAAACACCTATCGTTGTCAGGATCACCATACACGACATCAATGTGACTGCACCGAAGGTACCATACCCTCCTTCTTGTGTAAAAGGCAGACCCGTTGTATTCATACCAAAAAAACCGACAAGCAGATTCAACGGCAAAAAGATCGCCGAGATGATCGTCAACAGATAGATAAGACGGTTCATCTTCTCATTGGTGCGGGTATTATAAAAACTGTAGACATAATCAAGCTTGGACAATTGCAGGGTCGATGAGCGTTGAATGCGCTCAATATGTTCATGCAGGTCAATATAGTTATTGATGGGAAAACCCTCAAGCCCTTCATAATGATCAATCATCTCCTGAAGGGTTTGAGATGTCCGCAATAGGATGCGTTCTATACGTACGATGTCTTGCTTAAGTCCAAGCCAGCGGGTCATAAAGTCTTCTGTCATCTTATCGGCATACAGGCTCTCTTCCATGTCCGCGATCGCATCCTGATACTTCCCAAAGGATCTGAGCAGCCGGTCAATCAGCTTGTCCAAAATAGTATAGGGCCCCTCAAAACGTGACATGAGTTCTTCAAACCGATTCTCATCCGGATCATACATATAGCTTTTTTCTGGTGTCAGAATAAACCCCGATGAATGGGTCTCAAAGCCTTTGTTCAAGACAGGTAGCCTAACAATGAGCATATCATAGGCTTCGTTCTCATCAAAGAATGAAGGATGAGATCCATTGCGCAAATCTTCTATGTGTAAAGGATCAACCAGTTGCTGTAAATCTTGCATACCAACCTCTTTTTATTCCATATATTGTAGCTAAAAAAGAGTATAATCTGCACAAACAACGATCAGAGTATAGCAGTGCTTAATATTCCCTATAGTTTTAAAAACACCCACTCTGCTCATACACGGAGATAAACAGATGAGTTACGATATATTTTTGAGCCTTATCACCTTGGTACTCAGTTATATTGCTTCAAAACTAGTCAAGCGTGCGCTCAACAAGATCGCCAAACGCAAACAGGTACCTGAAAAAAGGCTCTTTTATATCGACAAGGTGTTTCAGATCCTTTTTAGTATCAATGCTCTGATTTTCCTGGCCCTGATCTGGGGGATAAACATCAAAGGGATTTCGGTATTTGCCTCCTCTATCTTTGCCATTATCGGCGTCGCTATGTTTGCACAATGGTCAATACTGAGCAACATCACTGCAAGTATCATTATCTTTTTCACCTTTCCGGCGCGTGTAGGTGACAAGATAAGAGTACTGGATGCAGACGACAGCATAGAAGGTATTATACGGGAGATCTCACTCTTTCAGGTCGAAATTGAAGACAGTGAACACAACCTTATCATTTATCCAAACAATCTCTTGCTTCAAAAGCCTGTAATAAAAATCAAATAAGTTTGAATTTTTTACATTTTCATGTGTCAAAAAACACCTTAATATCTGAGATTTTTCAATTTTAATTGCTCTGAAAGCACCTATTCAAGGGGGCTTGCTACTTAAGAAAATTTTTAGCTGAAAATTGTTTTTTTGGGAGTATAATTTCTGTACGGATAGAAAATACAAGGTGACTTGTATATCAATACGAACCGCCAAGTAGTATCGATATACACCTGTCAACTACACGTGAATGTCGTTTTGTTCAGGACAGTTTCTCAAATAAAAACTGTAACTGCATCCTAACAAAACAATCTTATTAAAACATTAAAATTTTAATCAAGGACTTGTTATAATGTATACTAACAAACTGCTAAAATCCCTCCTGTGTTTAACACTGTTCTCCGGTGTGTTGATGGCTAATGATGATGAGCCTCAAAGCAAATGTGAGAAAAAATATGACAGATGTATTGAAAAATGCGATGACAAAGGTGACACTGATGAGTGTTACGACAAGTGCGATGCCAAAAACGAAAAGTGTATCGCTGCCGAAGAAGAGTAAACACAATCCTCCCACTGTTAACTATCTTTTGCATTTTTAAAAACTTTCTATCCGTAAATATCCGTTTATCACTCCGGTGATAGGCATGGTGTGGTTGAGAATGCATTTTGGCTTCTCAACTTTACGGCTGTGTTTGATATCTCCTATCAAACGTTTTGAAGTAATAACTATTACTACTATATATCTTGTTAGAGGATAAGATGGAAATTTCTGATATTCAATTAGAGATGGAACTAAATGGTGTATCTGCAGCAGACATTGCTGATCTTTTAAAACTGTGTGATCAAAAGGGCTTTGACAGCGAACTTATCGATAATGAGTTGATCAAACGCGGTTATGACAAAATCTTCACGGTTGATTATGACGATTATGATGATTGGGAAGATGATGACTATGCTCAAGTTGAAAAGTTCCCTTATAAAAAAGGCTTTATGGACTAATTTGTTCACATAAAAGAAGTGAATTATCAATCTCATTTCTTTTAGGACCCGGTCCTGACCTTCTCCTTTCTCCAAGCATATCACACCGGCTTAACAATTTTTTTACCTTATTAATATACAATTTAATCATGGTATTTTATATATCTATGATGACTGCGAAAAAAACGGATGTCCTCTAGATACATATATGATGAAAGGCTGAGATATGATTCATCCTCAACTTCAGAACAATCTGCTATGTCTTAACAGCAATCTACCCGATATTTTTGACACCCAGGTCAACTACTCGCTTACAGATCTGGAGGGGCTGATCACAAATGTCTCGGCTGCTTTCAGTGAAGAGACCGGATATCAAAAGCATGAAGTCATCGGCAAGACCCATGCCTTCTTACGTTCTCCCGATTTCCCTATGGAAACCTATTCTCAACTCTGGGACACCATTATCAATGATCAGATATGGGAAGGACAGATCAAGAATATCCGTAAAAACGGCGATTCGTATTGGATAAGAAGTGTTATCCAGCCCTATTATAACAAGGATGATGAGAAGATAGGCTATCTTGCTATCAGACAAAACATCACCCAGGAAAAAAAATGTGAAGCGCTTTCCCTGGTCGATGAGCTTACAGGGATTTATAATCGACGGAAGTTCAATCTTGAGCTCCATACGCAACTGATCAACTTCTATCGATACCAAAAAGACTTTTCTCTTGCCATGATTGATATCGATCACTTTAAGCTCTTTAATGACACCTATGGACATCTTATTGGCGACCAGGTACTTAAACGGGCCTGTGAAGTGATCAGCTGCAATATACGCAGAGGGGACTTCTTTGCGCGGTGGGGAGGAGAAGAGTTTGTGTTGATCCTACAGCATATAGACAAAGAATCGGCAAAGACCATCTGTCAGAAACTCTTGGAAAAGATACGGCTTGATCTGCCCAAGTACCTCATTGAGGCCTTTGATATTCAAACGACCCTAAGCTGTAGTATGGGAATCACTTCACCTAAAAACTCCGATGACATAGAGACATTGATTGTCCGATCCGATGCAGCCTTGTATTATGCGAAGAATGACGGTCGTGATTGTATAAAGGTATTGTAACTACTCTTTACGTTTCATTCGTCTGTATACAACATATAGCAGGGCCACACCAAAGCCTAAAAGTGCCATCATCCCTTGCAATACCCAAAAGTCCATCGTTGATCCTGATTTTTTTTGCTATTTTAACATAAGCTATAATGGCATTATGAAAAAATATATCCTATTTGATAATGATGGTGTACTGGTAGAGACCGAAAAATGGTATTTCAGGGCCAATGTCGAAGTGCTTAAGACGATGGGAATCCTTCTGGACGAATCGCGTTATCTTGATATCATGATTCAAGGAAAAAGTGCTTTTATCCTGGCAGAAGAAGCCGGGTTTGATGCCATCAGCATCGAACAGGCCAGAGACAGGCGGAATGAACTTTACCAACACTATATTCGTACCGAGGATATTACCATCAAAGGGGTAAATGAAGTCCTCGAAGCCCTTTCTCAAAACTATCACATGGGAATCGTCACCTCTGCGCGGCGTGAGGATTTTGAACTCATCCATGCCAAACGTGGTATCACTAAGCATATGAGATTTGTATTATGCAGTGGAGAATATCCGCGGTCCAAGCCTTATCCGGACCCTTATCTAAGAGGGCTTTCGCTTCTGGGAGGAGAAAAACATGAAGCCCTTGTCGTCGAAGATTCTCAACGGGGGCTTGATTCTGCTTATGCTGCCGGTATTGAGTGTGCCATAGTACATAACCATTTCACGACGGCACATGATTTCTCAAAAGCCACCCATCATATTCAGACGCTGAGTGAGCTTGAAGCCCTGCTCAACTAAGCCGGCTTAAACCACTGCAGCTGCTCACGCAGTCTGACGACCTCACCGACAACGATCAATGCCGGCCGAGGTAGTTCCCTGCTCTTTTCATAGATATCATCCAAACGTCCCACGACCACCTGCTGCTCCGAAGTCGTCCCCTTGGATATGACCGCACACGGGTAATCAGCCGGTTTACCGATCTGCATTAACTTAGCCGTTATCTTGTCCAGATTATGTAATCCCATCAAAAAGACAAGTGTCTCATTCTCTTTGAAACTTTCCCAAGGGATTTGGGAGACTTCCTTATCCGGTGACTCATGTCCCGTAATGACGCGAAAGGAAACTGCCACACCGCGATGGGTCACCGGGATACCGGCATAGGCAGGGACTGCCACTGATGAACTTATCCCGGGGATGACTTCAAAGGGTATCTCTTTGGCATGCAAAAATGCACCCTCTTCCCCTCCCCGGCCAAAAACAAAAGGGTCTCCCCCTTTCAGACGTACAACGGTATCTGATTGCAATGCATGTTTGTGAAGAACTTCATTGATCTGATCTTGGGGCATGATATGACGCCCCGCTTCCTTCCCGACATATACAAACTCACATCCGTTTTTGGCTTCTTTGAGAATATCCGCATTGGCTAAATGATCATAGATGATGACATCCGCTTCTTTGATCACTCTCAATGCTTTTATCGTCAAAAGCTCAATATCCCCCGGCCCTGCTCCTGTTAAATAGACCATTAGTTGTTCCACTCCTTCATATATGCCTGAACTTTTTCATCTAAGATCTTCATGCGTTCTTTTCCCTTAGGCAGACGTGAGCGCAAATCCTTCATCTCCTTTAAAAATGCACAGACCCCTTCAGGGATGCATGTTTTAAGATAGTGCTTAAAATGTTTGGCAAAGGCAGGCGAAGTTCCCGAGGTTGAGATCGCTATGGTCAGGTCATCTTCCTTGATATAAGAAGGAAAGATAAAATCACAATACGCCACCGAGTCCACTGCATTACACAGGCATCGGATGGATCGTGTCTCCTCGTAGATCCTTGCCTGCAAAGGAATATCATCGACGGCTATAATCACTATATCAAAACCATTGACATCACCTTCCTTATAAGGTCGAACCTCATAAGAGAGTCCGTACTCGAGGACCTTTTCCTTCATCTGCTCAGACAAATCCTGGGAAATCACTGTAATATCATCGGTGAAATCCAACAGTTTTTCCAACTTCTCATAAGCAATAGCACCACCGCCGACGATTAAAATCTTTGTGGTTTCAAGTTTTATAAATGCGGGAAAATAGGACATGTGTTTCCTTTTAAATCTAAGTCATATAGTAGCATAGGGATGCTAGAATGCCCTATAAACTAAGCCTATAAAATAGGCATAAAGGCGAAGCGTGGAAAAAATCAGTATTATCGGATGTGGTTGGCTGGGAAAGCCCCTTGCTCTTGAGCTTGCAAGAACATATGCTGTACGCTGTTTTACACGAAGCGCTCCAAAAGACGACCTGCTGGATTATCATCTTAATCCCAAAAAAAAGGACTCTTTTTATCTCTGCGATTACCTCATTATCGCTATCTCTACCCGTGACAACTATCTTCATACCCTTAAGCAGATCAGTGATGCGATTCACCCTGATACGACGATATTCCTTACGAGTTCCACTTCTGTCTATAAGGAATATGATGCCCAAGTCGATGAGACAGTGAAAATCACCCATCCGTCTATGCTTGTGGAAGCGGAAACATTTCTACAAAAGAGACACCCGAATGTAGTTGTCCTGCGCCTGGGGGGACTTATGGGAGATGATCGTATCGCAGGAAGATGGAAATCGGCTTCTGAGTTCACTGACGGGCCGGTGAACTACATTCATAAAGAGGATGTAATCAACATCATCCAAACACTGATTCGACATCAAGTTCGCCAAGGTACGTTCAATCTTGTCGCGCCCGAACACCCTTTACGTTCTGAGGTACATAATAGCAATGCAAAGCGTTTGGGCTTCGAACCGGGGAGTTTTAAGGGGATGTCACACCGTATTGTCTCATCTGAAAAGATCATCGATATGCTTGAGTACCGGTTCATACACCCTGATCCGATGGAGTTTTGGACTTCGTTATAATGTCATTTTTACAAGGTAGCACATGTATAAACTCTCTTTTTTGTTTTTGTTGCTGAGCACGCCACTGCTTCCTTCCACTCCCTATGCAGGTGTACCGTTGTGGGCATGGGTTTCTTTATGCATGACACTGATCTATGCATGCGTGCTTGTTCTAAGTATTGAAAACGATTTTGATGATGAGTGTATCGATGGATAGAGCACTTCTCGACACCCAGGGGATTCTCTTCTTACTTTTATATCTGCTTTCACTCATTGGTGTAGGCGTCATCGGTATGCTCAAATCCAAAGAGAACTCCATGCAGGACTTCTACCTGGGCGGTGCAGGTTTTGGTGTGAGTATCTTGTTCCTGACCATGTATGCAACCCAGTACAGTGGAAATTCGCTCATCGGCTTTGCCGGTTCCACCTATCGAAACGGCTGGTTTTTTCTTGTCTCCGTCACCTTTATGATCGCTATTGTAGGCGGATATATGCTATATGCACCGAAGCTTTATACCCTTTCAAAACAGCACCATTTCATTACTATCGGGGACTATATAAGACACCGGTATGATCATCGTCTACTGACGAATATGATCGTCTTTATCGGTATCCTGGCACTCTCAAATTACATGCTGACCAATCTTAAGGCCATCGGCTATATCTTACAGCATGTGACCGGAGGGAGTATAGGCTTTGCAGAAGGTATCATCGCAATGGCTGTCATTATGGTCATCTATGAAAGTCTTGGCGGCATGCGTTCGGTGGCATGGACCGATGCGATCCAAGGTATTTTGCTCCTGGCCGGTGTCATCATCATCTTTGTAGTAATCTGGGTCCAATACGGTTCCATCGCATCCAATGAGACACTTTTGCTTCAGGTGAAAAAAGACTTTTTTCGGGCACCTCTCCTTGCAGACAAGATCCAATGGATCAGTATCCTGATCATGATCTTTTTTGGTATCTCTGTCTATCCCCAGGCGATTCAGCGTATCTACGCCGCCAAAGATTCACATACACTGAAGCGTTCTTTTCAACTGATGATCATTATGCCGCTGCTGACAACCCTTCCGCTTATTATCATTGCGATCGTCGGAGCTGCCCATTTTACGGATCTTGACAAATCCTCTTCAGAGCAGATCATCCTGTTGATGCTGTCTAAATTAACACATATCGAAGGTATGAACTATGTGATCACCCTCTTTGTGGCTGCAGCGGTTGCAGCCATCATGTCAACCGTAGATTCAGCAATGCTCGCTATCGCATCACTCTTTACCCAAGACATCTATCATCAACACTATCCCGACGCTTCCCAAAAGCAGCTGACTATCATCGGGAAGGTGTTTTCATGGCTACTCATGGCCGTAATGGTCTATCTTGCCATTTCACTTCCCTCAACCATCTGGTGGCTTATCCAGATCAAACTTGAGATCTTATGCCAGGTTGCTCCGGCAGTGATGTTGGGGGTGCACTTTAAACAGATCAGAGCCTCGTCATTGCTTGCGGGCTTGTCAGCGGGTTTAAGCTTTACCCTGATTTTTTTACTCTCACCTCTTGATAACAAGCCATTTGGATTTCATGCCGGTGTATTGGGACTTGGACTTAATTTTCTCATCATCTATATACACCATCTTTATCTGAGCAGACGCGCTTAAAAATCTTCACTTATCCTTCACTTTCAAAACTGAAGCCCCCCTTTAATATAAGTTAAAACTATATAAGACCATAATTGTCCTATATAGCATATAGAAGGGGCAAAGGATGTCGACCGAAGTCGAGAAGATCATCTCGCAAGAGTATTCATTGGGATTTGAAACAGATGTACAAAACGTACAAGCCCCGCCGGGTCTGAATGAGGATATCATCCGTTTTATCTCAAAACAGAAAGAAGAACCCCAATGGATGCTTGAGTGGAGGCTCAAAGCCTATGAGAAATGGACACATATGCAAGAACCCACTTGGGCTCATGTACATTACCCACCTATCGATTATCAGAAGATCTGTTTTTTCTCCGCCCCGAAGAAGAATCCCGCTTCATTGGAAGAGGTCGATCCACAGATACTGAAAACATATGAACGCTTGGGCATTCCCCTGGAAGAACAAAAGATACTCGCAGGGGTAGCTGTAGATGCTGTTTTCGACTCTGTCTCGGTCAAAACCACCTTCTCTGAAAAATTGCACGAACTCGGTATCATCTTCTGTTCTATTTCCGAAGCGATAAAAGAACACCCTGAACTGGTTCGAAAATATATGGCTTCTGTCGTCCCTGTGGGTGACAACTATTTTGCCTGTCTCAACTCTGCAGTCTTCACTGATGGGACCTTTGCATACATTCCAAAAGGTGTGAGATGTCCCATGGAGCTCTCAACCTACTTTCGTATCAATGCCCTCAATTCCGGGCAATTTGAACGTACCTTGATTATTGCCGATGAGGGTGCCTATGTCTCTTACAACGAGGGATGTTCCGCTCCTATGCGTGATGAGAACCAGCTCCATGCCGCCGTTGTAGAACTAATGACACTCAAAGATGCCGAGATCAAATACTCGACCATTCAAAACTGGTATCCCGGAGATGAGGAAGGCAAAGGCGGGATCTATAACTTTGTCACAAAACGGGGAAAATGCCTGGGAGACAATTCCAAGATTTCCTGGACACAAGTCGAAACAGGTGCAGCCATCACTTGGAAATACCCTTCATGCATTCTCCTGGGAGACAATACCAGAGGGGAGTTTTACTCCGTAGCCATCACCTCTCTAGCCCAACAGGCCGATACAGGATCAAAGATGATCCATCTTGGTAAAAACAGCAGTTCGACGATCATCTCCAAAGGTATCTCCGCCATGAAAGGAAGTAATGCCTACAGAGGGCTTGTAAAGATCCGTCCTCAAGCGTCAAAAGCGCGAAACTTTACTCAGTGTGACTCCCTACTTATCGGGGCCCAATGTGCTGCACACACCTACCCCTATATCGATGTGAAAAACCCTAGTGCCCAAGTCGAGCACGAAGCAACGACATCCAAGATATCCGATGAGCAACTTTTTTATGCCCGCAGCAGGGGCTTAAGTGAGGAGCAGGCAATATCTTTGATTGTCAACGGTTTTTGTAAAGAGGTACTTAATCAACTGCCTATGGAGTTTGCTGTAGAAGCAAAAGCGCTCCTTAGTCTCACACTTGAAGGGAGTGTCGGATAATGTTAGAAATCAAAGATTTGAAAGTTGAAATCGGGAACAAAGAAGTTCTTCAAGGCGTTGACCTTGATGTGAAGAAGGGAGAGGTGCATGTCATCATGGGACTAAACGGCACTGGAAAATCCACCCTTCTAAAAGCGATTGCCGGCTCTTACGAGACCAAAAGTGAAGGTCAACTCCTCTTTGACGGAGAGGAGATACTTTCTCTCGGTGCCGACGAACGGGCCATCAAAGGGATCTTCATGAGTTTTCAAAACCCTATTGAAATCCCCGGAGTGAATACTATCTACTTTCTCAAGACTGCTTTGAACGAGCAGCGAAAAGCAAAGGGGGAAGAGGAGATATCATCCCCTGAGTTTATGAAAGAACTGCAGGAGAAGATCTCCTTTTTAGAGATGGACAAAGCCATCTTGCAGCGATCAGTGAACGTGGGATTCTCCGGAGGAGAAAAGAAAAAAAGCGAGATCCTTCAAATGATGATGCTCCGCCCTAAATTGATCTTGCTTGACGAGATCGATTCGGGGCTGGATATCGATGCCCTTAAATCTGTTGCCAAAGGTATCAATTCCCTCTTGGACCATGAGACATCCGTGATAATCGTAACGCATTACAACCGCCTGTTGGAGTATGTCAAAGCTGATTACGTACATATCTTACATCAGGGACGTATCGTCAAAAGCGCCGATGCTTCCTTGGCAAAAGAGTTAGAACACCGAGGATATGAAGATGTACTCGCTACGTGAACATATACAGAACTCGGGACATTTTAATCATGTCCCCCATAAATCAGAAGAAGCGTGGCGTCTGGCCGATCTCCATCGCTATCTTGACACAGCATATCCTTTAGCCAGTCACGATGTTGATAGGAGATCTTTACCTGATGATAATCCAAATATAGAGATTATAGACAATCAAGCGATCACTGTAGACCTGCCTGAAAGCATCCATCTCAAGCAAACGAAAAAACAGCTGGAACTGAACTGCTTTGAAGATGCAGATCTCTACATCGACATACACTATTCCAAAGCCTGTTACGTCGAATCAGGTTTGCATATCCTACTTCAAAGCGGTGTCAGAATAACATTGTTCATCTCTTTCAGCGGGGCCGAGGGTGCTTTCGCCTCTGAAAAAATCGGAATCAAACTTGAACCTGATGCCACCCTTATTCAGACGCAGAGAGTCGATCTGGAGTCTACAGCCGTCCTGATCCTGCAAACCCACGTCTATCAAGGAGAGAAAAGCCGTTTGGAACACTTTTCACTTCTGCGACACGGGGAATATTTGCACAGCATCTTGGACACGGACCTGCATTATAAGAGTAATTGCCATATCAATGCCTTGCTTTTGAGTGAAGCCCGCCAAAAAAACATCTTTGCCTGTAAGGTCCGACACCTGAGTGATAAAGCCTATAGTCATATCCTCTCAAAGCAGGTTCTCAAGGATGAAAGCACCTGTGTCTTTGATGCACGAAGTACCATTGAGAAAGGGACGAAAGCCTCTGAGGTGTTACAGGCCTCCCATGCGCTACTCCTTGATACCAAGGCACAGATTCACTCTAAACCTCATCTGGAGATATACAGTGATGACCTCACTGCATCCCACGGTTCGACAGTAGGTGAACTTGACGAAGAAGCACTCTCCTATCTCTGTTCGCGAGGCATCCCTAAAGATAAAGCCAAACAGATGCTTATCAGAGCCTTTGTGAATGAAAGCCTGGAGCATATCAGTG
>JBFEXS010000036.1:0-17487 GCA_041562555.1 Sulfurimonadaceae bacterium | reverse complement strand
TCCATACCCGTTACCTTAAATGGTTCACAGCAATAGTAATCGATGTGGGCAAAGGGTTTAGGTACCACGAACCTATCCCAGGAACCAAGCTGCCAATAGCGGTCTGGAACAGCATTTTGCAAGACGATATAGGAATCATTCTTTTGTGCGATTGCGATAATCCCTTCAGAGACGGAAAACCGCGGTCCCTTCGGGCCGTCAGGTGTCAATCCAAGGTCATATCCGTCGCGTACCTTCTTGATCGCTTGTATCAAGGCCTTGGCAGCCCCTTTACGGGTAGACCCACGCACTGTTTCCAAACCGAAATAGGACATAGTCTTGGCTAAAAGTTCACCATCAAAATGGTCTGATATCATCACGGCTATCTTCGGTTCTTTTTTCCATTGAAAATAGTTAAAGGGCTGCATCAGAAGATCTCCATGCCAAAATCCGATCACGCATCGTTCTTCAGGCATTGACTCGGGATGATGATAACTGCTGCGTGTTGTCCAATAGATCAGACGGATAAAGATGGAGCCTACAAAAGGGAGAAGAAGGAGAGCAAGCTTTCGGGAGAGCTTTTTAAACAAGAAGTTCTCCGATTTGTGCCATGCGGCCGGTCTTGACGACCTTGACTCTGGCGAAGGTACCTAATAGACTTTCATCATCGGATTGGACCTTGATCAAGATGTTATTGTCACTGCGTCCGGCGATAAAGCCCCCTTCACGCACTTCTTCAAAAAAGACCTCATACTCTTTATCCAGATACGAGGCGGTGATCTCATCGGTGATGGAATTCTGAAAACCTTGCAGATACGCGAGTCGCTCGCTTGCGACTTCCGAATCTACTTCATTGGTCATCTCAGCCGCTTCTGTCAATGGTCTAGGGGAGTATTTGAAAGAAAATACCTGATCAAACTTCACCTGATTCATCACATCGATAGTATCTTCGAAATCCGAATCACTCTCACCCGGGAAAGCGACGATGATATCCGTTGAAATCGATACGTCAGGAACCATCTCACGCAGTTTTTTCGCACGGTTTAGGAACCACTCTTTGGTATACCCACGTTTCATCGCTTTCAGGATCTCACTCGAGCCACTTTGAAGCGGCATATGCATGGACTTACAGATCTTGTCATTGGCAGCGAACTCTTCCAAGAACTCATCATCCATATGAAAAGGATGGGGAGAGGTGAAACGGATACGCTTGACCTTATCGATTTTGGAGATGCGTCGAAGCAGTTCTGTGAAATTCACCTTCTCATGCTCACCGGAAAAACGGCGTCCATAATTGTTGACGTTCTGTCCCAGAAGAAAGATCTCTTGTGCCCCTGCCTCTGTCGCTTTTTCACACTCTTTGAGGATCAGATCGGTTGGTATCGAGATCTCGTCTCCCCGGGTCTTAGGAACGATACAAAAGGTACAGGACTTGTCACACCCTATTGAGATGTTTACATACGCCTTGTGTTGGGAGCTTCTAAAGTCTTTAAAAGCGAACTGACTCTCATCATAATCGATATCGATCTCGACTGCTTTGGGCTTATGGATCACTTCTGTGATCTTTGAGACATTACGTGCACCCAGAACAAAATCCACATAGGGAGCCCGTTTGATGATATCTTTTCCAAGGTGTGATGCCGTACAACCGCACACGCCGATCTTGGCACCCGGCTTTTTCTTCTTGTTAAAGCCGCCAAGTTCGGAAAAGAGTTTATGTACAGGACGCTCACGCACCGAACAGGTATTGATGATGATCAGATCGGCATCGTCACTGTCACTGGTCTGCTCATAATTCTCTTTTTCACTCAACTCTGCGATCATGTGTTCCGTATCACGCTCATTCATCGCGCAACCGAGTGTTTCAATAAATACTTTTTTAGACATTCAATCTTCTATTGGCAATATGTACAAAAATTATAAAACGTGTACTTCGTACATGTAGTCGTTATCGTTAAGACCATAACGGACTTCTCTCATGTAAAAGCTTTTTTCCGAGTTTTCAAAGTGCTCGCCCAATGCGATAAGGTCTTTATGCGAGTTGTCTCTATCAAAATAGATGATCGCTGATCCATCTTTTTCTACCATCGCTTCGATTTTTGCAAGGTCTGTCTTTTTCGGTTTTGCGTTGATTTCTGTACGTACTAACTTCAATTCCATTGTCATTTCCTTTTCTTATCTCTACTCATTATGAGTTTTATGAATACCGCGATTATATCTTTTTATTACTAAAGTACGTATTAAGGCTATTTTTAGTATAATACTCTTCTCTTTTGATAAGATTTACCAAATACCCTGTGTATGGGATGTGTGGGTGAATCGTCTCCCCCTATTAAACTTATCAATGTTTCAGAAAATTTGTAAGGATATAACCATGGAAAAAATCGTAGATATTATCGAATCAATTGCACACGAGAAAGGCCTAGAGCCGGAAAAAGTAAAAGAGGCACTTAAAACTGCTTTCATACAGACTGCTAAACGCGTTATTTCAGACCACTTTGACTATGAGGTAGAAATCAACGAAGAGACACGTGCAGCAAGTATATTCCAGATTATTACCGTTGTTAAAGACGATGCAGAAGAGCTAGAGGGGGAACTGGCTGACGCATATATCTCACTGACTGAAGCAAAAGAACTGGATGAGGATGTAGAGATCGATGACCAACTGCAGTATGAGCACAAACTTGAAGATTATGGGCGTACTGCTGCCGGCCAACTTCATAGAGAGATCGAATTCCATATCCAACGCCTGGTAGAGGATGAACTGTATAACAAGTTCAAAAATAAAGTCGGTACCATCATCTCCGGACGTGTTACTCGTGTTGACTCAGCGAACAACACCTTTGTAGAGCTTGATGAGATCCGTGCCGTACTTCCGATGAAGAGCCGTATCAAAGGAGAGGTCTTCAATGCAGGTGATATCCTTAAAGCAGTCGTACGTCGTGTCAATGTCGATAAAACCGACGGGATGGTGATCGAACTTTCCCGTACCTCTCCTAAGTTTCTAGAGGAGCTTCTACGTCTTGAGGTACCTGAGATCAATGACGAGAGCGTCGTGATCGAGCACTCTGCACGTATTCCCGGTGAGCGTGCCAAGATCGCCCTGTACTCAACCCATCCTAAGATCGACCCTGTAGGTGCGACCGTAGGGGTCAAGGGTGTACGTATCAACGCCGTCAGCGAAGAGCTGAACGGTGAGAATATCGACTGTGTGGAATACACCAATGTTCCGGAACTTTTCATCTCCCGTGCAATGAGTCCGGCCATCATCTCCTCGGTTGTCATTCAAGATACTGCCGAGGGTGAAGACAAAAAAGCAAAGGTCATCCTTCCTTCAGATCAGAAGTCCAAAGCGATCGGAAAAAGCGGTATCAATATCCGTCTTGCATCCATGCTTACCGGTTATGCTATCGAACTTGAAGAGCAAGAAGGCACCGTTACTTCCCAGACCGGAGAGATCGAAGAAGAGAAAGAGGGTATTGATTCCCTTGAGGCACTTTTCAAATAATGCTGTATGCCAGAGGAGCAAAGCCCCTCTGCCTATACCAACATCGAGTTTAATACCGAAGCTGTCGCAGTATCTCCGCCTTTTCGATGATTTTAATCATCTCCGCCCGATGTCCGTCTCTGTCTATCCCCTTACAATCTTTTGCCAAGGCTATCACGTCTTTATATTGAAGCCCTTTTGCATATACAGAGTTACGTAATATCATCCCGAATCCTGCCACACTCTGAGCAAAATAGAAATCATCCCTTGAGATCATCGAACTCTCAGGTTTGACACTGCTGCTCATCAGTATCGACTCATCTTTGTCAGGTTCTTTATAACGTATCTTTACCGTGGCCAACTCCTCATAATCATTAGAGCTGACATACTGATATTTCAATGGATCGACTCGGTGTGTTTGCTCATCGGATACAGGAATGATCTCATACAATGCGGTGACTCTGTGTCCCATACCGATCTCTCCGGCATCCTTTTTGTCATTATTAAAATCCTCATTTGCCATCAAGCGGTTCTCATATCCGATAAGTCGGTAGGAGTGTACCTTTGCCGGATTGAACTCCACCTGTATCTTCACATCTTTGGCCACGGTATACAGGGTACCGCTCATCTGTGTGACCAAGACCTTTTTGGCTTCAAGCAAGCTGTCGATATAGGCGTAGTTTCCATTTCCTTTATCCGCCAATGCCTCCATACGATTATCTTTATAATTTCCATTGCCAAAACCGAGGACACTCAGGTACACCCCGCTTTGACGTTTTTGCTCTATGAGTTCACCCAATGCACTTTCACTACGCACCCCTACATTGAAATCTCCATCCGTTGCAAGTATCACCCTGTTGTTTCCACCAGGGATAAATGCACGCTGAGCAAGATCATAGGCCAACCTGATACCTGCTCCTCCGGCAGTACTTCCACCGGCTCGCAGACTATCCAAAGCGGCATATATACGTCCTTTCTCTTCTCCGCTTGCCTGATTGAGAATCACTCCTGATGAGCCTGCATAGACTACGATAGAGACCCTGTCCACCGCACGCAGCTGTTGCACAAGCAGCTTAAGGGATTTGATTAACAGTGGCAGTTTATTCGGTGCATACATCGACCCTGATACATCCAGTAGAAAGACCAGGTTGCTTGCGGGAAGTTCATTGATATCCACTTTTTGCGTCTGCAAGCCTATCTGTATGACCTTCGTATCTTTGTTCCAGATACTCTCTCCAACACGGGTATTGATATAAAAAGGTTGATCATCCCTTGCCTCCTCATAGTCATACTCAAAATAGTTGATCATCTCTTCGATACGCACTGCATCTTTTGGAGGCAGCGTGTTACGCTGCATAAGATAATTTCGTATCACTGTATACGAGGCGGTGTCGACATCCGTACTAAAGGTAGACAGCGCCGAAGAGCGCACCTCTTTGAAGCCGTTTTCATTAATAGCTTTATACTCCTCCGTATTGCCCGGTTGAGGAGTTTGCAGTGACATGGGCGAGATTTGAGATGCAGGTACATAGCTTCGTCCGGACATATAGGCCGGTCTAGAAGGTGCAGCGGAATAACTGCCTTCGCTACCATCACATCCTCCTAAAGCGATCTGTATCTGTACATCACTGTAATACAACCGTCCGTCCGTCCCTTCGACAACCGCACGGATGGTCTTAGGATTCCCGTCACTTCTTAGTTTGATTTTGATCTCAAAATCAGCCACACTTTTTTTATGCAGCTCCCACACTGCGACCAATGCTTTAGGGTTCGCATCTTGAAAGAGTGCGATACGCCTGGCAGGGATAGTCGTACGAATCCGCACAGGGACAGCAGCTCCGTTGGAAGCTATTTGCGGTGCTTCCAAAATGACTCTTGGATCCGGTATCACATTAACATGACCAAACAGGGCCTGTATTGCCGAAGTGATACTGACTTCTTGATAGGCTTTTACTTCTGTGATAGTACTCTCTTGTGCCACAAGCAGATGTGGCGAACCCAACAGTAGGAACACCGATGTTAAAATACTCAATTGTACACGTTTCATGTTTTTCCCCTTAGTATAATTTTTTACACAGCCTAAGCATAAAAACTAATCGTGGATAAATTGCAGAATTGACAGCAAAAGCCAGTTGCGTTAAGATGACACGAAGGAGTCTCTATCATGCATCAACTCATCATCTCGATCTTTTTTGGCATCGGCATATTACTGATTGTCTTGCCTATAAAATTTTTACTGCGTTACGACAAGGGTTCTGGGTATAAGATCTATACAAAGACACTGGAACAGACAAAGGATGAGAAAAAAGCCATTGAATCGGCAGGAAAGTTTTACAAACTGTTTGGAATGGGGTTTATCCTGCTAAGCATCTGTTTTATCTATTTTCAATAAGCCTAGCTGCGTTTGAAATAGGGATTGAGTTTTAGCAGGATGAGATCAGAAAGCATATTTCCCAAAAGAGTCAAAAAGGCTGTGACCATCAAGATCCCCATGATCACCGGATAGTCCCGACTCAGAGCAGACATATAAAAAAGCTGTCCCATTCCCTCTATCCCGAAGATAGATTCCAGGATGACAGACCCCCCGATAAGACCCGGTAAGGAGAGCCCCAGCAGGGTAATGATCGGTGGCATCAGGTTTGGAAGCACATAATATCGCAAGAGCACCTTATCCTCCAAGCCTCTGGCCTTGGCAAAAAAGTAATAGTCACTTTTAAGTATCTCGGTGACCAGAGAACGCACATAGACGATCATCGAGCCTAAAGAGACAAAGACCATCACGAAGATCGGTAAAAAAAGATGCCATCCCATGTCCAGGTAGTAAGCGAATCCTTCCTTTGGCTCAATAGAATGGAGTCCTGCGATTGGGAACCACTCCAGTTTTACCGATAAGGCCAGTATAAGCAAGAGTGCCAGATAAAACGAAGGCATTGAAAAGGAAAAGAGCGAAAGCTGGCGGATCAACAGATCGCTCAGTCTTCCACTCTTCATCGCAGCTACTATCCCCAGGTAGATCGAAAGTACAAAGACAAAGAACATCGAGACAATGTTCATGACAAGGGTGATCCCGATACGGTCATTGACCATGTCGATCACCTCCTGACCACTGACAAAGGAGACACCAAAGTTCAGTTGAAGAAGGTTCTTCATCCAGTCAAGATATTGAATATGCAGAGGTTTATCCAACCCATACACCGCTTTGAGGTGTGCCAAGACCTCGGGAGTCATGTTCGGATTAAGTTCCCCTGCCGAGAAGAAACTGTTCGGTGCAGCGTGGATCGCCCCAAAGGAGATCAAAGAGATCAACAACAGCATAAAGGCCAAATAGAGCATTTTTTTCAAAAACAGTTTCATTCATGTCTCACAATCAAGATAGGCAATTATAGCGCATCTACTACCCCTTTGAGATCGAATTGGATATAATTCAATCACGATTAACCCACTGATAAAGTCAAACTATGAACCTAAAAGCCCAACTTGAATCCGATAAGATCGTTCTGCCTGACACCTTTTATGAGCATGTCGAACGCTATACCGATCACCTTCTTAAATGGAATAAGATCCATAACCTTACCGGAGCTACGACCAGAGAACTGGTCGCAGAGCATATATATGATTCTGTATTTCCTGTAAGCTTCCTACCCAAGATCAATAATGCTCTTGATATCGGTACGGGGGCAGGCTTTCCGGGATTGATACTTGCGATGGCCTTGCGTTCGACAAAATTCACCCTGGTAGAACCCTTGGCCAAGCGGGCAGGTTTTTTGCAGTTCATCAAAGCGGATCTGGGTTTGAATAATGTCGAGGTACTCAATAAGCGTATCGAGCAGGTTCCCCCGATTGCCTATGACTTCATTACCTCCCGGGCGGTCACAGAGACAAAGACCCTGATGGATTTTGCTCAGCCTTTTATCGTCAAAGGCACCCTGCTGCTGTTCTTCAAAGGAGAACGGGTCTATGATGAGATCCAAGATGCCGAGCATGTGAAGATCATCAAGACCGACAAGCGCCACTACCTTCTTATAGAGCGTTAAACACCCCAAAGCGTCAGTACCAACTCACGCCTTCCCCCGTGATCTCTATGTTCTCCCAGATAAATCCCCTGCCATGTCCCAAGTGCCAGACGTCCATTCGATATAGGGATAGAAACAGATGAGCCCAGCAGAGTGCTTTTGATGTGCGCCGGCATATCATCCGCTCCTTCGTAGGTATGGATATAGTATGCTTTATCATCCGCTGTGTCCGTGTAAAAAGACTCCATGTCTTCCAGGACAGAGGGATCTGCGTTCTCATTGATCGTGAGTGAAGCACTTGTGTGTTTGATGAACAGGTGCATCATCCCTGTTTCCACGGCATCCATCTTCGAGATGGTCTCTTCAATAAGATCCGTGATGATATGAAACCCTCTGGCATATGCTTTAAGACGGATCTCTTGTTGCTGCATTTTCATGGATCACCTCCGTGTATAATAACTGGCTGAAATTATAGTCCAAGAAACTATAGATAAGAATAACAATAAGCTTTAGAGTTATAATGCCATTCATGTAAAGGAAGCCTTATGCAAACACTGGTCAATGAGATCCAAGCTGCTCTAAAGAAGAGTGATCTATCCGAAGAAAACTTTTTGACACACCTGAATGAAGGTTCTACGATATGGGAAGACTCCTTTCCTATCTCCATAATCCATTCACGCACAAGGATGAAAGAGCCTGAGACAGTCTCATTCTTTGAGAAAAACGGGCTTCTGGACGAGAAGGGAGAAACTCCTGCAATATATTCAAGGACACATTTGAAGTCGATCAAGACGGAAATACCTCAGGCCGTACATTGCGTACAATTTCTTGCACTGAAAGAAAATGCACCGGAAGAGACGCTTTTTGAAGCAAAACGAACCGGAGATTTTTGGAAAAAGATCTCCGGTGTCAGCCATATAGCCTCCAGCTTTGATTATGCCACATTTGACGGGGAGGATGATATATGCAGAGTCGAGTTCATCCTCCGGGAACTTATTCGAAAGCGCAAGGAGGTGCATGCCTTCAAAGAGGTCGGTTTTATCTGGATGGCTGTCATTGATCGTGATGTCAGTGAGGTGTTCGAACACTATTTTCAGACGAACTGGAAACAGCTGAAAAACGACTGTTACATCGGCTGGAGCCCGACGCTCAAAGCGATCAACATGCGCTATTTTGTCTGCCCGCCTAGATAAGGTCACGTATATCCACAAAAGAACCGCTTGACTCCTTGCGTATTCTGGGTAGATATGAGACGATCTTTTCAACGACTGCTTTAGGCGTATATACCAAACCCGCCGCCTCACTGTCACGCAGACTTTGTACACTGGTATAACGTGCAGTGTCATGACTACCGTGAAGAATACTGTCGAGCATCTCTGTCTTGACCAAGCCCGGAGCCAGTGCGGTCAGATGCGTCTGTTTCATCTCGCTGGCATACAGTTTGATCAGCATGTTCAAGGCAGCTTTGGAGAGGGAATAGCCGTTCCACCCCAAAGAACCGTTCACACTTGCGCCCGATGATATAGCAATCACCTGCTTGACAGGAATCTTCTTTTCAATAAAAAAATCCAAGATCGTCTTATTCGCCCACATATTGACATCCATCTCTTTTTTGAGTTGTTTCATATCACATGCGGAGACGTCCTGTATACGCCCTAGTATGCCCGCATTAAGGACGATCAAATCAAGTGTACTGATCTCTTGGAACATCTCTTCCAACAGTTTTTTCAACTCCTTTTCATCGGAGATATCCACACGTCTGTACAGATAGTCCCTTCGTTCTACCTCCGATCGTCCAATGCCCAAAACCTTGCATCCCAAAGTCAGGTAATGATTTACAAATGCCTCACCTAATCCCCGCGAACTTCCCGTTACGAATATATTCATAATTTTCCTCTCATATATTGTATCGCAAGTAGTTCTCCTGTACAATGTCATACTAATTACAAAGGTTATTTTTGAAGAAGACATTTAAGCTGACCCAAGCAAACAAACATCCTGATCGTGTAATCGAATCGATCAAATATGACATCCGCCGCTATCTCAAACGTGAACGCAAGAAAAAACTGCCGGGAGAATCCGCTTTTTGGGACTTTGACTGCAAGTTCGGGAAGAACCTCGATGACGCAAATCTCATAAAGGTCTCCGAGATCACTTCTTGCATTGATAAAGCAAAAGAAAGTGAATGGGAAGAGTTTTACATCGAGATCATTTCCAAACCTTCAGAAAAAGTCAGATCTGTATCCGAATAATATGGACGAGAACAGGCCAAAGTACACTTTACCATGAATTATAGTATCATAAGAGCATCAAATATCTATTTTTGTGAGAAGGGGGATGTCTCGTGTTCCATTCACTCTTAAATAAAAACCTGGGCCTGGACATAGACCAAAAGTCCTATCGTCAGGCCTTTTTGATTCTATCCACCCTCTACATCGCGGCCTTCGTGCTCTCCTTTTATATCACTTACAATCTATTTTATACTAAGCTTTATTACATTGCCGGACTGGAGATCATCAGCCTTTTGCTGGTTGGACTCAGTTGGTATTTCTTGATAAAAAAAGGAAATATCTCACTCTCGGGCACCCTGCTGCTCTTTACGATCTTTACACTGACGCTACTATTTATATATGATCAAAACCATAAAGACTATGCCTTTGCACAGGCCCTTATCTTTCCAACCCTGGCCATCTACCTGAAAGGACTTAACAAAGGAACCCTCATCACTACTATCTATATACTTGTAGTCTTAAGTATTGCATTCATGGGTATCGATACCTTTGAAAGCGTTCCCTTCACTGCGGTCTCCTTTACAAACCTCTTCTTCACCTACCTCATCATCATCCTGCTGATCTATTATTTTGAGCTGAGTCGTGTAGAGGCCTTTGAAGTCATCAACAGGGCAAACAAAGAACTTCGAGACCACAAAGAAAATCTCGAAACAAAGGTCCAAGAAGCCCTGTTAGAGAAGCAACAACAGGAAGAACTTCTGATACAGCAGTCCAAAATGGCGATGATGGGAGAGATGGTGGCTTCCGTATCCCACCAATGGAAACAACCTTTAGCCACCAGCACATCCATTATTGCGGCTGCGAAATTACGCAAGGAACTCTCCAAAGAGGTATCCCTTGACAAACTCTTTAACGAGCTGATGACCCAGATTGACTATATGAATCACACCATTACCGATTTTTCAAAATTTCTTACGCCAGATAGAGAAAAAGCTTTCTTCTCTTTAGATAGTTCCATTCAGGATGTAGAAAAGCTACTGCGCCATCAACTTCACTCCAAGAATATAAAGTTTATCCACCAGACGCCAAATGACAAAATACTTATCGAAGGATATTTCAATGAGTTTTCCCAGGCGCTGCTTAACATCGTCTCCAACGCCAAGGAGTCTATCTTAAGTCGTATCGAAGCAGGAAAACTCTCTTCTATAGAGGGTAAAATCACCATCAATAGTACATATAACAACAACCGTCTTACACTGACAATCTGTGATAACGGCGCAGGTATTCCCGACGCGATAGCAGAAGAGACCCTCTTTAAACCCTACAACACTTATGGTACGGGTATTGGCCTCTATATGGCCAAGATTATTGTCGACGCCCATGGTGGCAAGATCACCGCGTATAATACCGATGAGGGTGCCTGCTTCGAACTTCAACTCAGTGCTGTTAAAAAACACACTTGAAATCACCCCTGTAAATAGAAATTTGCTATAATAATTCTCAATTTCTTCGGGGGTATTTATATGATGATTCGATATGCGACATTACGCTTTTTCATTCTGCTGTGTCTTCCTATGTTTCTACTTTCAAACACGGAAGTCATTGTAGATCTAAACGATGGTAAAAAGACAACACTGTATACGGGCAGCTATGCACTTGTCATAGGTGTCAGTGACTATACGACAGAGTGGCCTGATCTAGAAGGTGTAAAAGAAGACACCCAGGCAGTAAAAGAGGCTTTGGAGAAACAAAAGTTTCATGTCACGACGGTACTTGATCCAAACGATACGGAATTAAGTGCCGCCTTTGAAGACTTCATACAAAAATACGGAAGTACCTATGAGAACCGTCTTCTATTCTATTTTGCGGGCCACGGATATACGCTCAAACCCAAATACGGAGGAGATCATTTAGGATATATCATCCCGACAAATGCTCCTCACCCTCTTAAAAAACCGGGAGAGTTTAAAAACCGTGCCCTCAGTCTGCAAAGGATTGAAGAATATGCCTTAAACATAGATGCAAAACATGCAATCTTCCTATTTGACAGCTGTTTTTCCGGATCGATCTTCTCGGTGACACGAGCGCTTCCCGAGAATATCTCCTATAAGACATCCAAGCCCGTACGTATGTTTATCTCTTCGGGAACGGAAAATGAAAAAGTACCGGACAAAAGTATATTCCGACGCCAATTCATCTCTGCTCTTGAAGGAGAAGGAGACCTTAATAAAGACGGCTACATCACAGGAAGTGAACTCAGCAGTTTTCTACAAGACAGTGTCGTCAACTATTCTAAAAATGCTCAACACCCACAATATGGGAAGATACGCAATCCAAATCTGGATAAAGGTGATTTCATTTTCCTAAGCAGTGCTGCTACTGTCGAAACGACACCACAGACCATAGCTCCTCAAAGCGGGATGATCAGTGTCACCCGAGGTCTGGATGAGAACAGTTCTGAAGCCGAAGAGGTCACCCTTGATGAAAATGAGAACTGGGGAATGCCAAAAGGTGTTGCAACAGACGGGGAAGAAGCCACATGGGCTCTTGTCAAAGATTCCGTCAATAAACTTGAACTCAAAAGCTTCGCAAACCATTTTCCAAATGGAAAATACCATACCATAGCATTGCAAACGATAAAGGATATAGAGAACAACAATACTGCCAGCAGAGCCTGGAACCCGTGTACGCGATGGCCCTGCAGCAGCAGCTGTAACAACCCTTTCAAATCCAGAAAATGCTACGATCGCCGTCGCGTATATAAACTTCCTAATAAACAGACTACGGGTCGTTATGTCCCGCCGAAACGTCAACTTAAACATCTCCCGCCAAAGCGGAAACGTCCAAAATGCCAACCCGGTGTCTATTATGCCATCGCTTGTGAGCCTATTCGTCTGCAACCCACTGGATTTGGATATAAGCCGGTTACTTATACCCCTCCGAAGAAACAGTATAAACTGAGTCAGACAGCTCCGATCAAGACCATTGATTTTTCAAAATATTACAAGTGGAACCTGAACACAAGAAAAACCAAAAACGGTACACTGAAATATTGGACAAACACCGGGAGCAGCAACAGTTCCCAGAACTACTATAACAACTTGAACAAAAGGACAAACTACTACACGCCACGATATGTGCATAATGTTCCTATCATGCAGCAGCACAAACTCAACAGGGTCTACACTCCGCCTGGAAAGAACTATTATTACAATCGCAACACATATTACCGAAACCGTTACCATACGACTTCCCGGTATAACTTCAACAAGCGCTACTCTTATCCAAGACGCTACAGAGGGCTTGGCGATAAAGAGATCAGTATGCAAGAGGTCGAGAAAAAGTTCTGGAAACAACTCGAAGGTTCAAAGGCACCGGAAGACTTCAATCTCTTCTTGAACACTTTTCCAAAAGGCCAATATGCTCTGGCCGCGAACATCATGCTCTCGCGCACTCTGGATGACGTATGGATTGATCTTAAAAAAATTGATGAAAAAGCAGATCTCATTGCTGATGAGAGAGACAAAGCAAAGCTCGCGCAGGAACAAGCGAAAAAAACACTCAGCTTTGCAGAGATGAAACAACAAGAAGCAGAAGCCTTTGAAGCATTCAAAAAAGGTGAGACAACACCAAAAGAAGAGACCCAAGAGGTACAGGAAGAAGAACCTGTTCACCCATATGAAGAGATTCTGACAGAGTTAATGGAGCAACTTGAGGCCTATGCGAAAATCCGCAACGAGATCGCTCAAGCCGGTTATGACGGCGTGAAAGATGATGAGAGCCTTGAGAACGATATACAAAATGGCTTTAAACAGCTGATGGTACTCTCGGATGTGATTCACCTGATGAACAAATACCAGTATGCCCTGACTCTTCAAGAAGATAAGAGTGTCACGAACGAATGGAAACTTGATGATGCCTATTACATGAAAAAGCTTTCTACCGAGGCACTTAAGGCCAATGATGAGAAAACACGTGGTTTCTTAGGGGATCTTCTTCTCATCCTTGCAGAAGGTTTTGTTGCAAAAATGCAACGATAGCAGGGCCTAGTCCTTTTGAAAAACCAGGTTTTTCAAGGCCCGTTCACTCTCTTTGCTCGGAAAACTCTCCAGGTTTTCCAAACGCCGTATAAAACGGAATTCAGGTGCTTCCTCTTTAAACAGATCTATAACAAACTGTGAATCCAGATTAGGCGCATTCAGACATGAAAGTACTGTACACGTATCACTTGCAAGCTCATTGAGACGGCGAATGATCTTTTGATAATCCTTTGTCGCAGCAAAACTTCCCCTCTGAAAACTCGGCGGGTCGATAATGATCAGGTCATAAGGACCGGCCTTCTTTATACGCGAGAAAGACTTGAGTATATTATAGGGCATATAACGCGTGCCGCGGACCTCAACACCATTGAGGCGGTGATTATCCCTGCCTGTCTCCAGCACCTTCTTGCTCATGTCCACATTGACCACCGAAGTTGCTCCGCCCTTATACGCCGCCACAGAAAAGGCACAGGTGTATGCGAAAAGATTAAGCACCCGCTTTCCTTGGGCCTGCTCACGTACAAAAGAGCGTCCCAATTTCATATCAGCGAAGAGACCGCTGTTTTGATTGTTCAGCAGATTGAGCTTGTATTTAAGTCCGTTTTCTATGGCATACACTTTCTCATCAAGCTCTCCAAAGATCACCTCGGAAGGAGCCTTTGGCAGATAACGTCGCTGCAAGACAAGAGACGCATAGGCACCGCTTTGATAGATCCGTGCAAACATCTCATGCAGTTGCGTATCCAGATCTTCATCTATTTCGTCAAAATACGCGATGCTCAGGACTCTGTCGATAGAATCGATTGTCAAGAACTCCCAGCCCTCATAACATCCGCCTCGCCCATGGAACAGACGCGTAAACTCTTCGTCCTTTAAACGGATCTTTTCCAATAAATCTGATTGTAAATTCTCAATTGTAAGCATAAAACGTATTGTACATAAAAGAGCTTATGCTATCGCTCTGTTTGAATACTGAAAAAGCAAAACTTATTGCACTTCTTAATAGCATCTTATCACTGTATGAAGTATACTCATCTAAAGGAGTCATCCGTGCGCTATCTATGCTTTATCTTGATCGTTCTGTTTCTCAATGCCTGCAGCGAAGAGAACCCGGCAGTGGTAGAACGTTCCTGGGGTGAGATGAAAGGACTTGAGTCACTCGTCGGGAACATGTCCGATACCTCCTACTCACATGTTCTCAATATGCCGCCTCGCCTTAATGCTCTCGGTGAAGAGGTCCCTATAGCACTGTATGAGGGAAAATATCTCTGGGCAGAGTATGCCGCATCATGGTGCAAGACCTGTCAGCGACAGGCTCCCCAGGTCAGACAGGTCCAGGCACGATACAGCTCTGATGTCAACTTCATCACGATCATGACAGGAAAAAGTACGGCATACAATGACCATGCCACGGTACAGACCGCAAAAGAGTGGGCGAGGCGTCATCAATTGGACCCCCAGCATGTGCTATCCGCACGTCTATGGTATAAGACCATACCCGAGCACCGTCTGTTTTCTCCCGAAGGACATACACTCTTTGTGCATGTAGGCTATCTTGATGCCTGGCAAATCTCAGATATCATCCAGTACTATAAGAAGGATTATGAGGCCTATAAAACCTATGGAACCTACGCCGACTGGATGCATTAAAAGGATGAAACATGAGTATTCCCGTTTATAAAACAAGACAAGAGCAACAAATCGAGTCCCTTTTCAATGGTGCTTTTACGGAGAACAAGCCTATTCCCTTTCCCGATATGACAGGGACACAAGCTTATTCCAACCTTTTTTACTGGGCCCATCTTGTCGCACACGAGACCTCCGAGTTCCCCCTTCATCCCCACAAGGGATTCGAGATCATCACCTTTGTGTTCAAAGGACAGGTGGAGCATTATGACACTGCCTCCAGGGTATACACCCCCCTGCGTGCAGGAGATGTGCAAGTCATACAGGCCGGCTCCGGGGTGGAGCATTCCGAACGTATTACACAAGGAACCGAACTCTTTCAGATCTGGTTTGATCCTGACTTCGATTCTGCTTTGAATCGACCTGCCTCCTATACCGATTATCCCGCTGAGAGATTCGTACAGCACACGAAAGACGGGATACTTAGACTCCCCTATATTTCCGATGAAGGGCCCATACAGTTGAGAACACCATCCGTCAAGATCGAAAGACTGCAGTTTCCGGCAGGAAACTATCAACTCGAACTCGATGATGCCTATACCTATTCATGTTACCTTTTAGATGGAAGTTTGGAGCTTGAAACACAAAAGATGGCCAAGGACGGCTTTTGCATCGTCCAGGATCAGACACACCTGAATATCAACGTGGACAAAGACGCCGAACTCTTTATCATTAAAAGCCCCAGCAAGGTCGATTATCCTCTTTTTATACGACGATATGCTTAAGGTGGTTCTGTATTAGATTTCGCTCTGCGGAACAAGCCGGTGTGCCAGGCATGCCGGGTATTCTCTCTCTTCACAAAGGGTCTGTGCATAGGTACTGATCTTTTCCTCACTCAAGGACCGCATATCCTCAAAGTCCCGTCTGCCCTGTACCCTCGCATCAAGATAACCCAAAGAGACAAGCTCTTGAGTGATCATGTCAGCCATGCTCAATACCGAAGAAGCCTTTACTATCTCGCACCGTGCATAGTTTTCGGCTTCAAAGGAGACATCTGCTGCTCTGAGGCTCTCATCAAGCCCCGGAATTTGCTGTGCTCCGTAAAGCGGTTTAGAGACTGTCAGCGCATTTGCAAAGCCCGGTATGAACTTCGCCACATGTTCTATCGCCAATTGTGAGCGGGTTTTGATATCCACAGCCTTCCATGACCTGTCAATCTTATCGATAAACTTCTCATGAAGCTTGGGATGTGCACTGTATGCCGAGCTTTTTACCAGACCCTCTTCAAAGAGGGTGATCTCTTTTGTCATCCCGTGAAGTTGAAAATATCCGCCCGGATAGGGAGTGAACTGTGCCATGCCCCTTGGTGTACCCCGTTCACCGTAGAAGATGACCTCGGGCCAGACAATATCCTTGTTTGATTCCCATTGACTTACATAGGCCGCTTTGAACTCCACAAAACGTTCCCGCGTATACCCGATCATATCATCCAATTTACCGGTCCTAAAGCCTGCTGCATTGATCAAAAAGTCAAAACTCTCTTTTTCTTCTTCTCCATCATGCTCGTAGACAAGACACCAGGCTTTGGAATCACACTCCTGATGAATATTGACAACCTTGTGATTGAGCAGTATCCTTGCATCGTGCTTTTGTTCAAGACAGAGACTTACACTGGCAGCCAAACGAAAAAGGTTAATCCCGTATTCCTGTACCATCACCAAAGGAAACTGAATCTTTTCAAGATCTATCTGCTGCACTGCCGGGATCATCCACTCTTCAGGGCTTTGCGGTTTGGATACCATATCGCGCTCTCGTAAAGAGAGTACTTCTTCTTTTTCAAACACCCTAAAATAGTCTTTACTCTCACCAAGGACCCTGTTTTCAAGGTCTTTCTCGATCAGATCCGCATATACTGAACGCAGCATCTCAAGACGCCCGAAAAGATCTTCGGGACTTCCTTCATCATCCATGGGCACGGCAATGATTGTTGGCCTGTAATCGATCGCATCCGGATAGAAACGTACAAGATCGATAGACTCTTTTAACAGTGTGACACACTGCTCATCCGAGATCTCTCTGTAGAGGTTTCCTCCCGCATGAAGATGACAGAT
>JBFEXS010000035.1:0-17761 GCA_041562555.1 Sulfurimonadaceae bacterium | reverse complement strand
TCAAAATGACATTTTCTAAAACATATTTATCATTATTAACTTCATTAGCTATCACCTCATCACTTTCTGCCGCAAACGAGCACAAGTATATGTATGAGCACAGTATCAAGGTTCTGAGTTCGACTGAGATGGCACACCGTTCAAACGACGACTATGCAATGAACAACTATGGGATTGTAACGGCTGAAAAAGCTGCTGCATGGATTACAAATTGGCAAAAGAACAAACCTTCAGGTATCAGTGGCAAACTTTTTGTCATGCAAATGGGTGACATTGCCGGTGAGCAGTTCAACTATATCAAACATGATGATATAAATACGTTTACCTTTGATCGTACTTCAGGTTGTACGACAACTGGTGATTTTAGAAATGATGGTGTTTCTAATGTTCCAAAACCTGTTTTCTCAGGAAACCAAATGGATGAAGCTTTTTATGCGTATAACATCGACCCGAAACACGATATGTTCTTATTAGTTGTTGCAGAAGCTGACGGAGGATATTATGCCGGTGCGATCAGAATGTGGTATACACTTTCTTACTGGGGTATTCCAAAAGAAAACATCGCTGTTCTCAGTGGTCAAGCATCACACGTCCTAAACCCTGAAATCAATACAGATCTGCATGGGTATACCAAAGCAGATCTATTTACTGCAAACCAATCTGTACCACCGATGAACGGTACACATTCAATCGCTGAGATTAAACGAGATGGGACTATTCTTCAAGCTACTACCGGAGATATGATGGAACTGGTCGCTAGTGGCGTTCAAAATGCTATGATTATCGATGCCCGTTCAGAAGCAGAGTATTTTGGTACAAAAAAAGCCAAAACAGAATTCAAAGTCTGTGGCACTGATGGTGCGTCTCAGTGTTATACTGCATTTGACGGTCACATTGCCGGTGCACAAAATATCTACTACACAAATGTAATCAATACAGCTGATCAAAGTATTGACGTTAACCTTGATGGTATTGTTGATGGGAAAGATGCCTCATATACCTTCAAAGACATCTACGAAATCGAAGGAATCTTTGCAAATGCAGGGTATGAAGCAGGACAGACTGCCTATGTATATTGCCGTACAGGTACTAAAGCATCTATGCTTACTTTCACCTCTGCTGCTATCCTTGGCTATCCAACACGTATGTACGATGGTTCATGGATCCAATGGGGGAAAATGGCTGATGCTACAGATACCAATGGTAATCAACTTCTTCCGTCTGATACAAAATGGAGACTTGATACTTCTGAATATACGCAATCCCTTGTCTACAACCCGGATAGTTCAATGGTAAGTCCTCATGCAACAGGTAGTCTGCATCTAGATGGTACCCACACCAATGCTATCATCAATGAAGATAAATCATATAAACTTATCAAATAGTATAATCCATTCAAAACTTCAAAGAGTCTCTCTTTGAAGTTTCATCTTCTCAAGACGTTCTGCTTAATATTTATCAATATAAGCAGATTCTTGTATTCTGTAACGTTTGTGTAACACTTCTTGGTTATAATACTCCTCCTAAATTCTAAAATAACCCAAACAGTTTTAAGTAAAAATGAAAAAATGTATTCAAAGTACCAATTCCTGCATCGGAAGAGATTGCCGGGACTTCTCTGCGCTTTCCCTATGTTGTAAAGAAGAGATCGAAGATGAGAGAGCGATTGCCCAGAATGTGGTGGATGCTATCAGTGACTGCAGCAGAGACAAATACAGTATACAAAATGTCAGTTCAAAACTCTCCTATGCAGCACAGGTCATCAATAGGAGTGTAGAAGAAGAACGTATGGAGGTCTTCCCGATCATCCAGCGCTTCTCGGTTCTAATCTACGAATTTCAAGATAAAATCCTACACGATACTACCATAGCGGATTTGACATGTTCGTTTAGCAATGAATTACAAAAATGGTTTTCCCAGCACTTCTTGAAAAGCCCAGAATTTGAGCTTATACCGATACAAAGGCAGTCTATTATTTCCGATATTAACACCATTGAGATGGCGCTGGGAGTCTGTATGATAGAGACCCCTGAAGAGACACTGGATGATATCTTTTTCTAGTCCAGTATCCACACAGAGAACTTCTTCCCTTTGATCTTACCCGCTTTCAGCCGTGCATAGGCCCGATCGATCTGTGTTCGCTCAATAGCTACATAGGACTGTCGTTCATAGATATCAATCTTACCGATACTGCTTCCGTTCAAACCTGCATCACCGGTCAGGGCTCCCAGGATATCTCCCGGACGCATCTTATCCTTTTTCCCTCCCTCTATGACCAATGTCACGTTGGCGGGCTGAAGTGAAAAGTCTTCTGCATCTTCCAGCCGACTGCCTTCATCAAAGATACGCCTGTCATCTCTATACTCATCTACGTAGGCTGACTCCTCATCACTGTAGAATGTAAAGGCCAGCCCCTCTTTACCCGCGCGTCCTGTTCTACCGATACGGTGGGTGTACGTCTGCGTGTTATGGGGAAGATCATAATTCACCACCATTTCCAGATCTTTGATATCCAGACCACGGGCAGCTACATCTGTTGCGACCAATACGGAACAGGAGCGGTTTGAGAACTGGACCAGTACGTCATTACGTTCATACTGTTCAAGATCACCGTGAATCGCCAGCGCATCGATATCTCTTTGGCGCAATCTATCTGCTATATCCTGACACTCGATCTTGGTATTGGCAAAGACGATAGTGGTCTCGGGACGATATTTGGCTAGGATCTTCACAAGCGTTCTGAGCTTTTCGTTCTCTGTTGTCCCGAAAAAATATTCACTGATCCTATTGTGGCTTTCCTGTTCCGTTGTTTTGATACTTACCGCATTCTCCTGGATCGTTTCACTCAGCGTTTCTATCGTCTCCGGAAATGTCGCCGAGAACAGAAGTGTCTGACGCTGACTCGGAGCATAGGAGATCACCTGCTCGATCTCCTCGATAAAACCCATATCCAGCATCCGATCCGCTTCATCCAAGACTAATGTCTTCATCTCATCAAGCTTAAGTGAGCCCTTCTTCAGATGCTCATGCAGACGTCCCGGTGTTCCCACGACAATATGCGCACCATGACGCAAAGAGCCCAGTTGAGGACCAAAAGCGGCCCCGCCGCACAAGGTCAATATCTTCACATTATGAATCGCTCTGGCAAGACGACGCAACTCTTTAGCCACCTGGTCCGCCAATTCCCTTGTAGGACAGAGGATGAGAGACTGCACCTTAAACTTTTTGACCTGAAGCTGCATCAAAAGGCCCAGACCAAAGGCAGCAGTCTTACCCGAACCTGTCTTCGCCTGTGCGATCACATCCTTTCCCTGCAGGATAACAGGAAGGCTCTGTTCTTGAATGGGAGTCATCTCTGAATACCCGAGTTCGCGTAAATTATGGAGGATCTCTTTGGAGAGTGGAAGATTGGAAAAGTCGGTGCTGCTCATGATGGGCTTCTTTTAAATAGATAGTGGAAGTATAACGTAGATGTCTTATTTAAAACAGTTCCCATGGTTTTTGCCACAAGGCCAAAGCCTCTTTGCATTCGGCACTGATGAAGCGCTCTCCCTCTTGAGGCGGAAGGAGAAAATGGTATAGTTGATCATTCAGAACAAACTTTAATGCGTATGCGTGCAGATATCCACGCTCTTCCTTTTGAGCATCTTCTTTTGCCGCATATCGCATATCCCCTGATATGGGAGCACCCAGGGACTTCAAAGCAACCCTGATTTGATGGGTCTTTCCCGTATGCGGCTTGATGAGGAAAAAGCGTTCATGGGTTCGAAGTGCTGTAGAGACAAACTGGGTAATGGCCTGATTCTCTTTACTCTCCAAAAGTTTGTAGGACCCTCTGCGCGAAGGCGCCATATCACCCTTTATCCATCCCTGCTTCTTCTTCGGTTTTCGTGTAGAGATAGCCAGATAAAACTTTTCGACCCTGCGCTCTTCAAAAAGCTGACTGAGCAGATGGGCAGTTTCACTGCTTTTGGCTAGCAGTATCAGACCTGAGGTCATCTTATCGAGGCGATGCACACTGTAGAGTTTCAGACCCGTCTGCTCTTCAGCCCTGACAACAAAACCCTTCCCCTCTTCACTGTGAAAACTAAGACCTGAGGGTTTATTGAAGAGTATAAACTGCTCGTTCTCATAAACTACCTCTAAAACCATGAGTCCTCAAAGCACTCTTTTTTAGACGCTTCAATGAATTCAAGATAGGCACTGTTTTCCTTGTCCATCTGCTTATATTCTGAAAAACTATATGCCTTATAAATCATATCATCCACGCAACTGCAGTAACTCTGATTATGCTCGCTCAGACACTCTTGATTAAGTGTCTCACGCTGCTGCTCATCCCATTTATAGTATTTGGAGTAAAAAGGGATCAATACCCACAGACCAAAACCGATTGCCATGACGATATTGAGTATATACTCTCGTTTTTTAGTTTTTGAGTACTTATATGCATCATAGGCGATAAAACTTAGAAAAAGTACTTCTAAGCCTATAATAAACGCATCACTGTCCATAAAATCAAACATGTTACTCCTTGAAAAGCGGAATTATAGTATATAATTAGACAAAAAAAGAGATCCTTATGCTTAAATGGTTACTCGTTATTGCCGTGATCGGGCTGGTCTATTTTCTATTTATCAAGAAAAAGCCCCTAAGCGACAGTGAGAAGAGCACAAACCCGAAAAAAGAGAAATTAAATGATGATGACATGGTTGAATGTACCAGTTGCGGGACCTATATTACCCTCAAAGAAGCCCTACTCCGGGACGGAAACTATTTCTGTTCTGATGAGTGTCTAAAGGCCTGATATGCTTCTATTTGGACATCCGCACATTCCCTATGAGAAATTGTATCATGTCGGTTCTATTGAGGCCATCGAACACACACCGTCCAACAGTACCCTTTTGTTCTCTTGCGACGGTGAAGTCTTTGAACTCATCGAGCATGCTCAAGCAAACGATATCAACTTCGGACTCCATATCGCTTCCCTTCGCGAAGCCGTCATCTGTGAAAACCTAGGTGCCAAATACCTGATTGTCTCTGACAAGATTGCGAAAAGTGTGCAAAATGCAGCAGATCACTATCTGTTTGACGCCAAGATACTTGTTCAGATTGATGATGAGGACCAGATCGAAGAGATCGCCAGTGAGGGGATTGATGGGGCTATCTTCTCCGAAGCCATCATCAAGATCTCATAAATCCACAATTTTCACACAAGCTGTCGATAGACTTCTTCTTTAACTTTGGAGAAGACTATGGCACTCTTTATCATCACTTTAACAGCAAGCATCCTTCTGTTTCTAATCTTCATCTATCTCAGTTCCCATGAGAAAAAACAGCATCCCTAGGTATAAGTTTTGCTAAGATACCATCATGAAATATTTAGCCCTTATCCTTGCATCCCTGATGATTCTTAGCGGATGCTCCCGTAAACCCACTCCAACACCGAATAACACGCATCTCAAAAGTACCCGATCCGTCCCCTCTATTCCAAGTACACAAGGGAAGAGTAGCACACTCAAACGTCTGTATGCCCAATATCACGGTTGGAAAGGTGCACCCTACCGATATGGCGGTCTATCTAAAAACGGTGTGGACTGTTCGGGATTTGTGCATCAGACCTACCGTTCACTCTTTGATATCGACCTGCCACGCTCAACCAAAGAGCAGGTCAAGCAAGGCAAGCGGGTTTACATCAATCAGCTTAATGCCGGAGACCTCGTCTTTTTTAAGACAGGTCTTAATGTACGCCATGTAGGTATCTATCTTGAAAAGGGGAAATTCGTCCATGCCTCCACGAGCAAGGGCGTGATCATCTCAACGATGTACAGCGGCTATTGGAAGGAAAACTACTGGCAGGCCAGACGCCTTATCTAGCCTGCCGTAGCCAACTTACGCTTTGGCGGTATATAAGGCTTCCTCTTTTTCTATAAAGACACCTGCCAAAAAGACGAATGCTTCTTCCCATGCATTAAGGATCTCTTCAGTGGCCTGTTCTGCCAAAACCTCTTTGATCGCTGCCAGGATCGCTTCACCTACCCAAGGGTAATGTTCTGCTTTGACCGCTGCATCAACATGGATTTTAGCCACTTTGTCAACGCCGCCTTCCAGTGCTGCCAGATTATCGATATTTGCTGCATAAGCGTATACCATCTGTGCCAACTTCTTATATTGGTCAGCTGATGCATTCTTAAACAAGGCTTCTGCCTCAGGGTGTGCTTTAAAAAGATGTTTATACATTGCAGTGGTGATAGCCTCACCATGTTCTTTAATAACCGGAGCGGTTGATTTCACGATATTTATTGTTTGTTCATTCATAGTACTTCCTTTAATTTTCCGGAAGTATAGAACAGAGTTCAGGAATAGATATTGACAAATGTCAAGATATACGATTTTCTCGGCATATCTTTTCAACTATCCAAAGATGAAAATCCGCAAGCATTGAAAACCCGTTCAAAAGTCACATCAATACCGGCTTTGATTTCGACTGCCTCCTGCGAGACAGGATGAGAAAAACACAATTTCGAGGCATGCAGTAATAACCTGTGACAATCAAAGGTCTCTCTAAAGAACCGGTTGTGCTCCCCTCTGCCGTACTTGGTATCCCCTACGATAGGGTGCAGGATATGTTTCATATGCCGGCGCAGCTGATGTTTACGCCCCGTTTGAGGCTTGATACGGAGCAAAGAGTAACGCGCCGTAGGATATCTTCCTACACTAAAAGGAAGTTCAACCTGCCCTATAGTCTCATAAAAAGTTACCGCTTCCTGGGCCTCTTTATCCATTCTCGCCTTTGCATCGGTCATCTTATCCAACACCTCTTTGAGCGCATAATCGATTGTACCCATAGGCTCGGTATACCCACGTACGACGGCAATATACTCCTTTTGGAATTTTCCTTCTTGCATCTGCTCGGACAAAGAACGTGCGACCTCCTTGCTCAATGCAAACAGCAAAACACCCGATGTCGGCTTATCCAGACGATGGACAGGGTATACATACTGACCGATCTGATCCCGAAGCAGCTGAATTGCAAAACGTGTCTCATCTTTATCGATCCATGAGCGGTGCACTAAAAGCCCCGAAGGTTTATTGATTGCGATGATGTGCGTATCCCGGTACAGGATTTCCAGCTGTTCGTCTTGCATTTATACAATATGGCGCGGAATGGCATGTGACAGAGATGTCAGCATCTCATAGGCGATCGTCTCACAATAAGAAGCGATCTCTCTGGCGTCATGAAAGATAAGGAGTTCCTCTTTATCACTGATATACGAACTGTTATCCATGGATACCCGACCGATCAATGCCACTCCATCGGGTGTCTTGTATCGGTTGGAGAGTCTTCTGGAAAGCCCGTCAGCATATCCGACATCATAATTACTTACAAAGACATCACCAGGTGCTTCGAAAGTGGCGTTATAGCCCACTCTTTGTCCCTTTGACACCGTTCTACTGCTTATCCTCTGTCCGTAAAGTGACAGTACCGGTTCTAATCCCTCCGCGTCGAATCCTCTGTCCATCTCCAGACATCCGTAGGCAGCGATTCCGATACGTACCATATCTTCATCAAAGTTCTTTTCTCTAAAAAGTGCAGCCGAGTTGCAGGAGTGATACCGCAGTCCCGGGTACTTCTGTTTGATAGCTTCAAAGTTCTTCTTTTGCCAAAACCATTCTGCACTCATGGTATCTGCCGAACGGTGATGGGTAAATATACCCTCGAGTTTCAGACCCTTCTTATGGATCATCTGCATGGCTTTTTCAGCCTCATCTGCCGTGATGCCGTTTCGGTGCATTCCCGTATCGATCTTCAGCTCAACCCGGCTACCATGTGCAAACTTTTCAATATCTCCGAGTGCATTGATCGTATAGACAAACTTTGGATGGTTTGAGACAGGAAACTGTGGAGCGAGGATCAAAACATAGTCAAAAAAGTCCTGAATCTGTTCTGCCTCTTCTTCACGACGGACCACGGACTTTGTAATGCCATACTCATGGGCGAGCTGTGCTATCTGGATAAGACCGTGTCCATATGCATTATCTTTTAAAACCAGGGCGATTTTATCTTTATCTGCAGTTTTTTGCGCGATAATGTCAAGATTATTAAAGAGTGCTGATTTACTAAGTTGAATAAAAGACATGAGCGCATTATATCAAAGGAAAATTAATTGAGAAGACTCCCTGCAGAATTTGAAGAACAATCTTTTATACAGATCATTTTCCCCCATGCACAGAGTGATTGGGCAGACTATCTTGAAGAGGCTGAAGAGAACTTTATCGAGATTATCAATGCCATCGCCGATCACCAATCCTGCCTTGTCGTATGCCATGATCCGGACTATGTCCGCTCCAAGTTTTTGCTGCATAGGAATCTGCATTTCGTCCAGAGTGCGACCAATGATACTTGGGCACGCGATTGCTCTGCTATCAGTGTATATGAAAATGATAAAGCACTGCTTTTGGACTTTACCTTCAATGCCTGGGGAGGCAAGTTTGAAGCCACTCTGGATAATGCTCTCAGCCGAAACCTTTGCGATTATTATGATGCTCCCATCCAAACCATAGACTTCATACTTGAAGGAGGCGGTATAGAGAGCAATGGGAAGGGTACCCTGCTCATCACGTCAGAGTGCGTCTTTAACGCCAATCGGAACCAGCTAAGTAAAGAAGAGAGCCTGACACTGTTGAAACAGTATCTTGGTGTCGAACAGATACTCTGTCTTGATCATGGATACCTTAGCGGTGATGACACCGATTCCCACATCGATACCCTTGCACGCTTCGTAGATGAGCATACGATCGTGTATCTCAAATGTGACGACGAGGCTGATGAGCATTATGAAGAACTGCACAAGATGGAAAAACAACTTCAAAGCTTTACGAATCCCCAAGGAGAGCCCTTTACGCTTGTACCCCTACCTTTTACCCGAGCGATTTACGATGACGACGAACGCCTCCCAGCCACCTACGCCAACTTCTTGATCTTGAACGAAGCGATTTTGTTACCGATCTATAATGATGAACACGATGCACTGGCCATCGAGACCCTGGGTAACTGCTTTGAAGACAGGAAGATCATCCCCATCGATTGTTCAACACTGATCCGACAACACGGAAGTCTGCACTGCGTCACCATGCAATTCCCTGCCAAGGTTAAGTTGAAAAATTTAATTTAGATTAATAGACAAGCCCCTATGATATACCCTATGAAAAGGGGAATTTATGGAACTGTCCGTCTATCTCGGCCGTATGCCTATCATGAACAGCGGTGGAGAGGTCTTCGCCTATGAGCTCTTGCACCGCTCTACAGATGCCAATCACACCATCGTGGATGATAATGTCAAAGCAACGGCAAGAGTCCTGGTCAATGCGCTTAACTATATCGGTCTCAAAAGTCTGACCGAACTCAAGCCCGCTTTTATCAAAGTAGACGAAAAAGCGATCTGTGATGATCTCATCTACTCTATCAGTGAAAAGCATTTCGTACTCGAGATACTCGAAGATTCCATCGTATCTGAAGCGCTTATCTCCCGTATACAGGAACTGCATACCAAGGGGTATCAATTTGCTTTAAACCATTATAAGTCCGATGCCGACTTCCTCCAAAGTTTTCACCATCTTTTTTCCTATATATCTTATGTAAAGATAGATATACGCCATAATGCCCGAGACACTGTCAAAGAGATGCTTGAGCAGCTTCGTACGATGGACATACGCTGTATCGCAGAAAAAATTGAAGACCAGGAAGATTTTGAATGGGCAAAAAACGAAGGCTTTCACTTCTATGAAGGCTACTATTTTTCAAAACCGCAGGTCTATACGCGGGAGATGATCGATCCCGACAGCCAGACCCTACTTAGCCTTCTTTACCTTCTAAAAAGAGATGCTTCCCTCGAAGAGATCCTACATATCTTCAATACGACACCTTATCTGAGCATCAATCTGCTGAAGTTCATACATATGCACCATGGCAACAGCATCGAAAAGATCTCCTCCATTGATCAGGCTCTTATCATTCTAGGCAGGGAAAAGCTCAGTAATTGGGTGGAACTGATGATCTATGCACAACGGGGCAACACTAACAAGAAAAACGAAATCACTTCAACACTGGGGAAAATAGCAAAATCACGGGCTTCTCTGATGCAAGAACTTGCCCAAGTCCTGCCTGAGAGCTCCACTCCTGATTTACATGTTTCTGCCTATCTTACAGGGATGCTATCCCTGGCTGAAGCGATCTTTCAAAGCAGTTTCGAGACGATCCTGACACAAATGGGATTGGATGAATCTATTTCAAATGCCTTATTGGAAAAAAAGGGGATCTTGGGAGATCTGCTAAAACTCTGTATCGCCGTTGAACGTAACAGCTTCAGTGAGATTCCTATGCTCCTGCAAACGCTCGGCATTTCCCAATCTCAACTCAATAAGGCAATGGTCCTAGCCTATCAACGTGCTTCAAGAGAGAGTTAGTCTGCACTCTGCTCAACACCTTGTTCACTCTCGTGAAACAGTAGGGAGAATCCCTGGTACATGAAATAGGCCGAACCTATCAACATCAAGGTGATTATAATCTTGTTCTTCAATGGCATCGATATACTCTTTTTTTAAGACATTTTATCATAAGAAAGTCTCATTGGCCTGCGCAGATCCCGATGATGTATATGTAACACCGTTTTATCACAAAAAAAATCTAATCCTTAAATTCAAGTTTTATTTTACATTACCGATGTTATACTCAATCAAGTCACAAAAACAACCAGGAGAACATAATGAGAAAAGGGTTTACGCTTGTTGAGCTGATCTTTGTCATCGTCATCATCGGGGTTTTAGCAGCTGCTGCTATTCCACAATTTCAGAACCTAAAGCAAAATGCAGAGGCTAACAGTATTACCAAGACTGCCATTGACTCCGCTTCCGCTGCTGCGAGTGCCGCTGTCAACCAGATAGACTTGGAAGATGCCAATATCTCTTCCCTTCAACTCAGCCAACTTGTTCAGGTCAAAGGCAAAGGCTGGACATATACTGCAGGTCTTGGTGCAGGACAGTATGACTATCAGGGGACCAATGATACGGGGATCGTTTCACAGATCATTTTCAACGCTTCAGCCAGAACCGTAAGCTACGGTGTTACCTGTGCAAACTTTGGTGATGCTACGACCGCATCCAAATGTGCTAATAACTGGGATATCACAGGGACGCCTGCAGGAACTGTAGCAGACCCGATCGTCCTGAACTTCTAAATATCATGAGGCAAGCCTTTACACTTGTAGAGCTTATCTTTGTTATCGTCATCATCGGAGTTCTCTCCGCGGTGGCGATCCCCCAATTTTCCAAACTTACGGACAATGCCAAGATATCTTCCGAACTTTCGACTGCTTCTTCCGTTCAAGCCGCTATCGAAGCCGTCCATGGTGAATGGATCATCAGTGATTGTGAGTTTACCTGGGGGAACAATCGTCCCTATTCGGAGCTTAATGCCAACGGATACCCGATCAGCCTGGGTGAGAGTAATAGCAAACCTTTAAACTATATACTCAAGAACTCTGAAACGGCACAATGGAGCCGTTCAGGAACCAGCTATCTTGGTCCGGCTTCAGGGAACAAAGGAACAAACCATTGCAAGGATGGCAAGCCCTGTATTGGTAAATCCTGGAACTACTCGTCTGCAAACGGAGCGTTTACGCTCCTTGAGCCTTGATTTAGTTTACTAAAGTCTATATAATAAGTATAATTAATATTAAAGAAGGGGGTATAGTGTTCAAACGGTTCATTGCACTTCTCTTTTCTATCGCTGACAAGCCTACCGACAGTGCGGATCAGAAACGCCAACACAGCTTTCTTATCTCCATAGGGCTCTTTATGAGTATGGGTGGTTTCAGCTGGGGAAGTATTGCCCTTGCTTACGGTCTGTTCTTACAAGCAGCCGTTCCCTTCGGATATATGCTTATCACCACACTGAATTTCACCTACCTCTATTTTTCCAAGAACTTCAGAGTTGCCCAGGGGGTACAGCTCTTTATCACCCTCTTGCTTCCTTTTCTTTTTCAGGTCTCTCTGGGCGGGTTTGTTTCGAGCGGCGGGCAGGTGTTTTGGTCTATCCTTGCCATCCTCGGTGCATTTACCTTTAAACATCACAGAACCCTTATCAGCTGGTTTGTCTTTTATATCGTCTTGATCATCATCAGCGGATTGATCGATGAACGTGTGACACAATTGGAATTGCTCGAAGTGCCTGAGGGCATCAGTACACTCTTCTTCACTTTGAATATCGTCACCCTCTCATGTATCATCTTTGCACTGTTTTACTATTTTGTATCCAGTGAAAAAAGATACAGAGAATCCCTCAGGAAGAATCTTCAACGCTTGGAAGATGCACAAGTACAATTGATCGAAGCAGAGAAGATGTCGGCATTGGGCGGTCTTGTAGCGGGGGTTGCCCATGAAGTCAATACGCCTTTGGGTATCTCGATTACAGCTGCGTCTATTTTTAAAGACAAACTCTCCGGTTTAGAATCCTCCATCAAAAGCAACTCTTTGACGAAAACCGATCTTGACGATGCACTGCATGATCTTCGTGATGCAAATGAGATATTGACAAAAAACCTCGACAGAGCCGCACTCCTGATCAAAAACTTCAAAAAGATCTCGGTGGATCAAAGTTCGGAAGAGCTGCGGACTTTTGAACTCAACAGTTATATCGAAGAAGTCATTTCCACTTTCAAAAGTGAATTAAAACACAATAATGTTGAGCTTCAACTCGACTTCCAGGATAGTATGATCAATATGAACTCCTACCCTGGTGCCATTGCACAGATCATCATCAATCTTTTACAAAATGCCATTATACATGCCTTTGAAGAGACTCAGGAGAAAAAGAGTATCAGGCTTCAAACCTGCATAGACCAGACCCATGCTATCTTCAGCTGCCAAGACAATGGGAAGGGGATTGACCCGCAGGTCGCAAACAAGATCTTTGAACCTTTCGTCACAACAAAACGAAACAAAGGCGGTACCGGACTTGGATTGAACATCACCTATAATCTTGTGACGCAACATCTAGGTGGCAGTATCAAGATCGCAGAGGACTCGGATAAAGGTGCCTGCTTTATCATCTCCATCCCTTTAAATATCCAGGAACACGCCTAGATATTTGTGATCTTGTTGATAATCCATAAAGCAAAGGCAAGGATTAATGTACTAATGATCGCGACGACAATTGTACCTGTTTCCATCTCCATACCCTTCTCCTTATCCCGCAAGCTCTACCATGGACCACATCGGTAGGAATATACCTAAAGCAAGTAAAAGTACAAAACCTGCTATCGCAGCGATCAATATCGGTTCGATCATTGTTGCCACATTGTCGATAATATACGCATACTTATCTTTGAACAGTTTTGATATTTTGTTCAGCATCGCACCAATCGACCCACTTTGCTCCCCTGCTTTTAACATCTGCAGTGGCATGTTCTCAAAAAGATCTGTCTCCAAAAAACCCTGATGCAAAGTTTTACCCTCTTCTATAGCATCCGCTATCTTAGAAAGCTGTCTGTTCATATAGGTATTATCTACGATCTCATTCGCTGTGCGCAGGGCATCAATAATGGGGATTCCCGAAGCTGTCAAGACATCAAAAATATAGATAAAACGTCCTATCATGGCTAAATAGGTCACTTCGCCTACTATGTAGACTCTCAGCAAAAGCTTGTCTGTCTTAAACCGTATCTCCTCGCTATTTTTATACATCTTTGCAAAGATACCTGCTAGAACAACAGCCCCTCCCAGAATGTAGGGACCGTAAAATACGATTGCATTTTCCAGCCATAGAAGAAAACGCGTAGGAAAAGGGAGCTCAAGTTTCGCAGATCTAAAGAGTTCTTCAAATTGAGGTACGACAAAGGTGATCACGACGGTAAAAGCGATCGCCATGGCGACAATGATGAAAAGAGGATAACGTGTCGCTTTCTTCAGCTTCATCCTATTGTCATAGATCTCCTGGATGATATCCGCAAGTTTCTTGATCGAATCCGAAAGCGTACCTGTCTTCTCACCAAGTTCAAACATCGATATACTCAGCGTACCCAGCTGTTGGGAAAACTTTCTGGATGCAAAGGTGAGACTCTGTCCGCCCTCGATATCGTCAAGGATCTCTTGGAATATTGCTTTTAACATGGGGTTTTCAACCCCTCTTACAGCCTCTTCCAGTGAGATATTTATCGGCATTCCCGCATCCAGCATGACATGTACCTGCTCGAGCAATCCGATATATTCTTGTGCTTTGACACTTTCCTTCTTGATCGGATCATTCCATCTTTGCTGCAGTTTCTCTAGCTTCATACTCAAAGGCTGGGGAATCTCTACGATATCCTGTACCACACCCAAAGAAAGTGCTGAAAAGATCTTCAAAGCCTCCAAACGATTTACTGCTTCTATCACTTTTATATGTCGGTTCTTCGCCTGCTTATATTGGATACGAAAATATTTCATATATCTTTAACGACCCTCAACACATCATCAAGTGTCGTTATCCCCATCATCGCTTTTTTCAGACCGTCGTAAAACATCGGTTTAAATCCTTCATGCTCCTGAGCATAATGTGCGATCTCAAAGTTCGTTGAACCCAAGGCGATCATCTTGGATATCTCTTCGGTCACTACCAATATCTCAGAAATCATAATACGCCCGGAATATCCGCTCAAATAACATTGGGGACAGCCTTTACCCTTATAAAAGAGTGCATTGCTCGGGATATGCGCCTCGATCTTGGCCAATTGGTCTTTATGCGGTTTTACTTCCTGTTTACAATAGGGGCATATTTTACGTACAAGACGCTGGGCGACGATCCCCAGTACGGAATCCGCGATGAGATAGTTTTCCAGTCCCATCTGAGACATACGTGAGATTGCCGAAGCTGCATTATTCGTATGCAAGGTCGAGAAGACCATATGCCCGGTTAACGAAGCTTGTGCCGCCGCGCCTAGAGTATCTGTATCTCGGATCTCACCGACCATGATAATATCCGGATCCTGACGCAAAAATGATTTTAACGCCGAGAAAAACGTAAAGCCTACTTTTTCATTCACCTGGACCTGTTGTACCAGTGGCAATTGGTACTCTATGGGGTCCTCAATGGTAAGGACCTTGTTTTGAATATTTTTAATCTCATTCAAGGCAGCATAGAGTGTCGTTGTCTTACCACTTCCTGTCGGTCCCGTGATGAGCAAGATTCCATAAGGCGAGTGGATTATATTCGTAAAAGTACTCAGGTTTTCATCCATAAAACCAAGATCTTCCAGTTTAAGCAGAATCTTCTGCTGATCAAGGATACGCATGACCACTGACTCACCGTAAAGCGTCGGCGTTGTAGAGAGACGAAAATCATAGGCACCATTGTTGACATTCAAAGAAAAACGACCATCCTGTGACTTTCGCTTCTCCGAAATATCCAGATGACCAAGGATCTTGATACGTGATGTCAGTGCATGATAGATCTCAAGGTCAAAAACGAAACTCTCCTGAAGAACACCATCTACACGGACACGCACAGACATATCATTGGCACTCGGTTCAATATGAAGGTCACTGCCATTACGAAGGATCGCATCTTTGATTACCAAGACGATCAACCGCATAATCGCAGATTCTTCCGTATCGTTCTTCATCCCTTCCGTATTGATTTCGCGCTTTACCTCATCGACGATGGTACGTGTTTTTTTGACTATATCCAAACGAAGAAAAATGCGGCGGATATCATCATCCATTGCCAAACGCAAAGAGATCGGTTTTGTTGCGATGGAACGTTCAAGAGCTTCAAGCGCCTCATAATTGAGCGGATCGGATGTAGCGACGTAGATATAATCATCATCCACTTTGTAGGGGATCGCCTTGGCATTTTCAAGAAGTGCATAAGGATAATTGGCCAAGATTTCAAAATTGATCTTCTCACCATAAAGATCAATAAAATCGATCTCCAGCTGCTTGGACAGAAGTAATGACATCTGCTTTTTGGTGATATAGCCTTCATCGATCATGATCTCACCCATTTTCTTGGCAAAACCATACTCTTTTTGCAATTTAAGTACATGCATCAACTGATCATTCGTGATCAGACCGTCTTCGACCAACAGATCTCCCAAACGTACGCTTTTTCTAATCATTACCGGTACCTGTGCTCTTGGATTTTTTGTCCGTTTTGATATACGTCTACGTGTATCTTCTTCTTTACAAAGATATCAATATAATCCTTATCATTTCCTATACGCAAATGTTTAGGTTGGACTGATACCAGCGTAAACTTCTCGTTACGGATCCCTTCATAGACACGCGAGAGAATATGATCGGTATTGGGAAGCGTATAGAGTTTCAGATCGGTACCTTCATGCATGTATTGGGAGATAAGACGCTTTTTCAATACCAAGGTAGAGAAATAGACGGCTGCTTTTCTTGACTCTTCAGAAAAGCCCAAACGCTGCTGCAAGACACCCACAAAGTCGATATAATCTACAGCTGAGCAGGCATGGCCTGCAGCGATTAGGATACTCTCATCACGTATATTAGCGCGATAGAGGCTGCGACCCTTCTCACATGCAAGATCCATATCTTTTGCCGTATACGCCTGAAGAAAGAGTCCAAGGTCATCATTCGCGGATGAGAGTACACAAGTGAGACAAAGAGTGAGTATGAAATATCTCATTTTGATGCTCCTTATTGATTCCATTCGGATAATAACAGTTCTGCCTTGGTTGACTTTTTATACTGTAAATAGATGTTCAATATACGTTTAGCCTTCGATGCATCTCCCAAGGCGTATACCGATTTTGCATAATAAAGCCATGCTTCTTCTTTGTTTCTATCGATCTGATTGGCACGCTTTGCCCATATCCCGGCTTGTTTATAATCTGGCTGCAGATAATACTGTTTGGCTATGTATATTGCTACCGTATAGGATTTTTTCTGATGATATTTTTCAATCCATGCCTCTATGGACTGTTCTTTGACCTCCGGCTTAAAATAGCCCGCCTTCTTTGATACTGCCGTCTGGCTCTGAAAAATGTTCTGTTTTTGCGATGATACTTTTTCAAACTCCCCGGATTTAACATCGCGCTTCGTCTCACTGCTTCTTTTCATCTTTTTCACGGCAGCCTCAAGTGCCGCATCTGAAACACCGACCTTGTACTCCGGTACGACTCTATCGCTTTGTGGTTTTTCCTCTGTCATCATGTTTGATTTAGAAGTGACGGATGTCTGATCCTTATCCAAGCCCACCCAAGCAAAATAGACGCCAATAGTGATTATTGAGCTTGCCATCAGCAGTCCAAACAGCTTCACCGCTTTTTTTAAATGATACTTTTTACATTGACTGTGCAGTTCCTCAAGACGATTAGACATGGATCAATCCTACATCAATCGCTGCCATACTCAACAGGCATTTTGAGGGTTCCTGAAATTTTTTCATATCCATCTCTTGTGCCTCATGTAGCAACGTAAACTCCGTATGCATCAACTTTTTCAAATACCTGAAATTTCCCTTTGTTAATTTATAGATCTTTTTAGCCTGGGCCTGGTGAAAATCTAGAATAGACTTGTCATGGGCAAAGATCAATTGGGTATTGATGTACATATCCGACTCTTTTTGTGAAAGCTGTCCCAGTTCAATGACCTTATGCGGCCTGGATTTAAAATGTGATTTGGCCAGAATTTCCCGTCCCTCTTCCTCATGCATGGCGGCGATAAACCAAAACAGACGGGAATCACTCAATATACGGAC
>JBFEXS010000034.1:0-17940 GCA_041562555.1 Sulfurimonadaceae bacterium | reverse complement strand
GGCAAATATCTTTTCAACGAGATCTCTTGCCACTTCCTGTGCCAGGGTATAATCAACATCCAATCCATGTTGTGACCCTCCAATAACCTGAGAGATGGCAATAGCAGGAACATCATGCAAGACCGCCTCCATAGCACCGGCGACCGTACCCGAATAGGTGATGTCTTCGCCCATATTCGAACCGCGATTGATTCCACTGATCAACAGATCCGGCTTTCTGTCTCCATACAGTGAGTGTAAAGCCATATAGACACAATCACTCGGTGTTCCATCACTCAACTTATAAAAATCATCTTCGACCTGCACAAAACGCAAGGGATGGGTCAAGGTCAGTGAATGCCCACAGGCCGATTTTTCTGTAGCTGGAGCCACGATAGTCAAATGAGCAATATCTTTAAGGGCATCAATGAGTGCACGCAGCCCCTGGGCATCAAAACCATCGTCATTAGTGATTAGTATCTCTTTTTTACTCAAAAACGTCGTCCTATTTTGTATTCATCTTATGATTGTAACCACTATGGCATAAAATGTGCTTTAGAGAAGACATGAAAACAATGAAAAACAGATTTATACTTCTTAGCATACTCATTCTCACATTAAGTCTGAGCAGTATAAGTTATCTGCTCTTTTTACCTCAAGATCCCATCAAAAACTTCTCATCGACCCTTGATACTCAAGAGTTTGAAGCGGCATACGAAGAACTTAATCGGCTCAGCGACCGTCTCAATCCAAGTCTGAAAGCAGAAGAGCGACTTCCCCTTATCTATCTCATCCTTGCATCCCATGAGAACATTGCTTCTGCCCTTAGTTTCGATACCCAGGCGGACAAACGTTTAGAAGCACTCAAACAGAAAATGGATCTGCACATCTCTTCTATCGTGGAGGCTCTATCGGATGATGAAGCTCAACTGATCAGCGAACTCAAAAGCGAGTACTCAAAGATGAGTGAACTTGGTTTGGACTTGGTTCTTGAAAAGAACCGTTTCGTCTCTCGACCCCAACATCCGGACAATCACCTTGTGTTCATAACTTTTATCGTTCTAATTACAATAGTCAGTTTAGCCCTTCTTTGGAGTGTATATACCCATATGAACCGCAATCTAGAGAACCTTCAGTCCCAAGTCTCAGTGACGAACGACTTACCTTACACATCCGATCATGAAGGTGACAACGCGTTCTTCACACAGCTTATCGATACACTCAAAAAGGAAAAAGAACATCATATAGCTACGGAACAACAACTCCGGTCATTGCAGCATGAGCAGCAAAATACGCAGAAGATTTTTGAAGATGAAAGATCAAAACTGTCACAGCAGTTGCACACTGAGAAAGAGCGTCAATATGACCTCAATGCCAAGTTGTCCAAACTTGAAGATGAGTTGGTCCGCACAAAAGAGCAGCTTTCTGTCAATGTACAGACCCTGCCAAAAGAGGAAAAAATACAAAAAGAGCTGACCGCCTTGAGTGTCAGTCTTGACAACTCTGTACAACAACAAGACGAGTTTCAATTACAGTTTGATCAGCTCACCCAAGACACGGAGTCTATCAAAGACATCCTCAGCGTCATCGGAGATATCGCCGATCAGACCAACTTGCTTGCACTCAATGCCGCAATCGAAGCAGCACGCGCCGGCGAACATGGCCGAGGATTTGCCGTAGTCGCAGATGAAGTCAGAAAGCTGGCAGAAAAGACCCAACGCAGTCTCTCTGATATTCATGCCTCTATCTCTATCATCATCCAGGCGATCATGCAGGCAGGAGACGGTGCCAAACTCAATCATGAAGAGATACAGAAGATAGTACAGCAGGTACAAGAAGTGCAGGCCTTTATCGGCCATACAAAATAGTCTTTTACTTTAACTCAAACCAAAAACGGTTCCAACCGTTGAGATGTTCATACATCAGCTTATAGCCGTGTGACTCTATGATCGCATTGACAATATACAATCCAAGACCAAAACTGTGTACCGCTTTATGTGATTTGGTAAAAGGCTCAAGATAGTATGCCAGAGGCTCATCCAGACCTTTTCCATAATTCTCAAAAAGCAGTTTACCCTCCCGTGCTGTGATGATCACCTTTTTATCATCTGAATACTTGATCGCATTATCGATCATATTCTTGATAGCTGTTGCAAAAAGCTTATAGTCTACATACAACATAAGATCCGCACTGATATCAATGGTATAGCTGTCACTTTCAAAGAAGCCCATATCCAGTGCTTCCGTGATCACATCAATTGCACGGTACTCTTCGACGTTCGTCTGCTCAAACCCCGAAGCGATCTGTTCTACCAAAGCCATCTCGTTGATCAAACCTTCCATACGTATGAAGACGTTTAACAGACGTGTTTTATACTTGTTCTCCTCAAGCATCTCAACAGAAAAACGTCCCTTGGTAATTGGGGTTTTCAACTCGTGCATGATATTGCGCAAGAACAGGTTTCGCGATTCGATCAGAGCATTGATCTTCTGAGCTGCATTATTGAACTCATTCGCCACTTCAGCGATCTCGTCCTTTCCTTTGACCACAAACGAGACACTCAAATCACCGTCAGCAAATTTTTTAATATTGTCTCTAAGCTTTCTTAACGGGAAAAAACTGCGCAGAATATAAAAATAGGAAAACAGGATAATCCATACGATCGTCAAGTAGGCATATAAAAGGTTCCCCATATGATATGGCTCAAGATCCTGCGCTTCAAACAAAAAATACTCAGCCGCCGTATGCAGATGAAAATAGACCTTATCCTGATAAATAAGCATCTCGATGTAATTCTCTTCCAACATCTGTGAAATCAGCAGCTTCGGTTTTTCTACGCTTAAGAACTTATTACTACCCTCAAAGACCTCTTTTTGTACCTTTTCACTCCTGGAAAGAACCTCTTCTATTCTCGTTTTATCATTCTCTAGTCTTAGGTTATAAAATGCGAGGTTCTTCTCCAGAAGGGTCAAGGTACTTTTTCGACGTACGGCATCGGTGTAAATCTGTCGGATCAACTCATTTTTGGAAAAGATATTGGAAAGATATTGTTGCCGGTTGAGCTGATAAAACTACCACACTGTAAAACTTACCGTTCCCAGGGTTACGATCAAAGCGATCATAACAGTAATAAGTATGGAATATCTAGGCAAGCGTGGGGGATCCTACTTCAGAAGTTTATATCCGATACCGCGGATCGATTCAATAAGTGCCTTATCACCTATTTTATTACGAATACGGCCGACCATAACGTCAATACTCTTGTTCGAGCTCTCTTCATTGATCGCGGCAACATTATGAATAAGGTCCTCACGGGAGATGACAAAACCCTGCTTACGGATCATATACGCCAATATGCCGTATTCGGCGTTAGTAAGGTCTAGCAGTTTGGACTTATAACGTATTTCCATCGAGCCTTCATCCAGTGAAAAGTCCGAATGCTCCTGGCCTATTTCTCCCACTTCCACATTCTCGTATCGGCGCAGGACCGAGTTAATGCGTGCTTCGAGTTCTCTTGGGTCATAAGGCTTTGGAAGATAATCATCCGCCCCCAGTTCCAGAGCGGTGACCTTATCCTTGATATCAGATCGGGCTGACGAGATAATGATAGGGACATTCTGTTTTGCTCTTATCTCGGCGCAGACCTCCAGTCCATCCATACCCGGTAGTGTCAAGTCCAGGATCACCAGATCAAATGACTCCAACTTCAATAAACTCAGTGCCTTAAAAGGATCATCTTCTGTCTTGATCTCCATATCCAGATCCTCAAGAAACTCCGTTAACACTTCTGCTAATTCTAAATCATCTTCAATCATCAGTATTTTTATCATGGGACTATTTTAGCAGAAAAAAAGCAATAGAGAAGAAGTTTTTATACGCAGGGAATAGAAATCTTCCCCGGAAGGAAGAATCTCTAAAGAAAAAGCATCTAAACGATCAACAGTGTGATCCTGTACGCGACAAAAGCCAGGACATACGCGACAACAGTCGTCAAAGCAAATAGATAGAAGAAATATTTGATTCCCCCGGCCTCTTTCGTGAAGACAACTGAAGCGGCCAGACACGGAAGATAGATCATGATGACGACAATAAAGGCCACTGCCGAAGGAAAAGGAATGTGTTTGGAGATCGCATTCATCAGACCTGAACTTGATTCATCCACTTCGTCCCCCAATGCATACAGAACACCCAATGTCGATACGACGACCTCTTTAGCAGCGAGTCCAGTCTGCAGTGCTACTGCCATCTTCCAGTCAAATCCTAGCGGTGTAAAGACCGGCTCAATGAATTTTCCGATTCGACCCAAGTAACTTTGTGCCAACAATGCTTCCTTGAGTTGATTTTCCAGGACAATTTTTTTGTCCTCGCCGGCTAACTCTATTTTTGCTTCAAAAGCTGTCTCAATTTCAATGTTTTTGGGATAATTAGACAAGAACCATATCAACATCGCTGCAGCAGCGATGAACGTACCTGCTTTTTTCAGATACATCCATGTCTTGGTTTTTACCGTATGCCAGATCAACTTAAATGAAGGCAACCTGTATTTCGGCATCTCCATTACAAAGGGCTCGTCCAGACCTTTAAATGCAGTCAGACGCAGTACCTTCGCTGCAACCAGTCCTATCAATGCCCCCAAGATATAGATCGCGAACAAGACATTACCTGCATGAGATTCCGAGAAAAAAGCTCCGGCAAAGAGTACATATACCGGGAGCCTCGCCCCGCAAGACATGAACCCGATGATAAAGAGTGTCAGTAATCTATCCCTGTCATTCTTCAGAACACGTGCCGACATATAGGCAGGAATAGAACACCCGAATCCCGTTACAAGGGGAATAAAAGACTGTCCGTGCAGACCAAACTTATGAAAAAATCCGTCCAGTAAAAAGGCCACCCTTGACATGTATCCCGTACTCTCCAGCAAGGCGATACCGATAAAAAGGATCACGATATTCGGGATAAAAAGCACCACGGCACCCACTCCCGCAATAATTCCGTCAACGATCAGTGAACGCACGGCATCATTGGAAATGGTCGCACCGACGACATCACCAAACCATCCGAAGAAGGCATCAATCCAGTCCATAGGAATCGACCCGATCTCAAAGGTAAGCTGAAACAGACCCCACATAAAAAATAGAAAAATAGGAATCCCAAAGAACTGATGGATCAAGACCTTGTCGATCTTCTCCGTCATCGTCAGTTCCGCAATATCCAGTTTAGTCACTTTCATCGTCTCCGTGACGATACCGCGATTATATGCCATATATTCTTCTGCGAACACTTCTTTTAGGTCATCTGTAGCATGGTGCAGCGCAATATGTCTATCCGCTTCGATCAAAATCGGCTGCAATTCAGTCCAGATAGGATTATCATGTAAGGTACGATAGGTCTTTTTCTCATTTTGCAGCAAATTGATCGCAATATTCCGGTTGGAGATCTGTGCTTTGAAGTGATGTCTGTCAAGATACTCGGTGATCGTCGTGATCTCTTCTTCCAAGGCTTCGGAAAAAATAAGCTTTTGCTCCTGTCTTCTTGCCTTATGTGTCTTGATAGCAAGATAGAGCATCTCTTCCAGACCTGTTTGAGCCACCGCCGACACCTTGACTGCCGGAAGTCCTGTCAGCTCGGTAAAATAACGCGCATCGATCTCAATACCCTCTTTCTCAGCCTCATCCATCATATTCATCGCGAGAACGATCTTCTTGGACATCGTCATCAATTCGGCGGTAAGTTGAAGGTTCTTCTCAAGATTTGTCGCATCCACGACGTTCAGGATAAGATCATACTCTTCATTACAAAGATAGTCATGTGTCACACGCTCTTCGATGGAGTAATCCGTAAAAGCGTACGTCCCCGGTAAATCAACGACTACAAAGGAGTGGTCTTGAAACTCAAAATGTACTTCTGACTTCTCCACCGTGACCCCGGTAAAGTTACCGACATGCAGGTGTGCATTCGAAATTGAGTTGATCAGCATCGATTTACCGACATTTGGCTGACCGACTAGGGCAATCTTGATCTTATTCATTGATATCTACCTCTATCAGCTCAGCTTCTTCCTTGCGCAGTGCAATACGCATCTTTCCCACTTTGACCTCCACCGTACTTTTTGCCGGTGAGTATTCCAATAGCTCGATGTTAACCCCACGAGCCATTCCAAAGGACATCAGACGCTGTTTTAACGGGCCACTTGCGTGTAGTTTGGAGATGGTACACTGTGTACCTCTCTCACATTGTGTTAGATTTTTCATCCAATATCTTCTTTATGTATCATTTATTAGTGTAATGATAATAAATATCATTTTAAAGTATCATAAATTTTTAAAGATATTGTCTTTATCCCTGCTTACACAAGGAAGTTCTTTTGGCATTTAAAATGACACAACACTCTCTAGACCTCAAACTGTTGCATTTTATAGTTAAGTTTTTCCGTCAGTGCGTTTAAATGTTCGGAAGCGGTTGCTATCTCTTCAACACTCTTTGCATTGGATGTGACAATCGTGTTGATATCATTGATCTCCGAAGCGATAGCATCGACATGTCTCCCGGTCTCTTCAAAATCGGCAACCGTTTTTTCACTCACGCGGTTCACTTCATGCATGATACCGACGGTATAGGTTATCTTTTCTTCCACTTGCGTAGAGATCCCGGCTAACTCTTGGATGTTCATCGAGTTTTTATTCATCTGATCACCGGCTTCCATAATAGCCTGTACAATGACATTGATCGTAGACTGGATCTCCACAAGGCTTTTTTGTGTACGTTCCGCCAGCTTTCGGACCTCATCCGCAACGACGGCAAATCCGCGTCCATGTTCCCCGGCACGTGCTGCTTCAATCGCCGCATTCAAGGCCAAAAGATTTGTTTGATCGGCAATGTCCGAGATAACGGTCAGAACTTCCTTGACTTGATCCGCATCCGCACTTAACTGCTCGATCTTCTCCGCCATCTCTGCTTCTACCTGCGCAGTCTCCTGTACCTCAGCCGTCAACCTGGTGACCTCTTGCGTTACTTCATTCAAGTTCTCATTTGCCTGCATAATGTTCTTTTTACTCTCATTTGCATCATTGACCGAAACTGTCACCTCGGAGGAGATCTCTTTAGCCTTGGCTGTCGTCTCATTGACGATCACCGTCACCTCTTCAACCTTCTTACCGACAATGGATGCTGTTGTAGACAGTTCATAGGATATCGCAAAATTTTCGTCGGCAGAACTTCGTGTCTCGGATATAAATTCTTTTAGAACATCGACCAGTGCTAGAAGGTTCTTGACGATTGACGCTATCTCATTGCTTCCTTCAAGTGCAAGACTCCCTCTGAAGTCCAACTTCGAAAGACGCATAAGAAAATTATTGATTGTGTGAATTGAGTTCAACAGCTTATTGATCACTAAAGCAGCGATAAGAGCGACCACCGCCACTACTGCTGATAACGAGAGACTTTGAAGCGTCATGGCTGAGACATTTTTTGAGATCTCTATTGAGACCTCCTGAGACTCTTGTTTATGGGTCTGCACCCATTTATCCAGTCGTTCTGAAAGTCTTGCAGCATATGGATCCAATTTAATCATCCACTGATTTCCCGCATCCGGACCATCCGTGATATAAACATTTGCCATTTTTACTCCAAGATCATAAAAAGCCTGCAGATCCTGTTTATATGCATTCAGACCCTCGACCATGTCCGACTCATCAAGCTCAGCATGCATTCGTATCAATCGTTCCAGGTTTTCATTCGCCCCTTTGAAATGCTTTTCAGCTTCAACAAATCCATCATCAAAGCCCTCTTTGGCCCGCGTTGCCGAAATGTCCGTCAACCACTGCTGTATTTGTATGACATTGATCTTCAGATCAAGGAAGTCCATGGTATTCGGAAGTATCTCTTCCATCTGCCTATCTGAATTATATTTGATATTGACAAGACTGAAATAATTCAAGGTTGTACTTAAAATAAGTACAGCAATGACCAAACTTGCAACCCCGATTAAAATACTTTTAATTTTAATATTGAACAACCAACTCATCACAACCCCTTTTTAAAAACTATAATTTGCCCGTGCCAGGAATCTATCATATCCCGTATCACCAGCACCACTATTCACACGGTCATCCACATAAGCATAACTGAGTTCAAGATCAGCACTCTCATTGATTCCGTAACTCAGGATGATATCCTGTTCTATGTATTCGGTATCGCTGCCTGAATCATTTCCTTCAAAATGTCCATAAGCGTAAAAAAGCGCCATGGAGTCAAGTAAAAGATTGGAAAGGTCCAGCTCTGCTGATAAGACATAGGCCTGCGCATCGTTAATCGAGTCTATTGTCATCTCTTCCATGGATGTAAAATAGGGACCGCCCCCGTATCCCAATATAACACTTTTTCCACCAGAACTTTTTGCCTCATTCACTGCGCTACCAAGGGTAAAGACATCATAACTAAGGGCCAATACCCCTCCGTAAGCATCACCATCTACTCCCGATGAGGATTTTTCGGCATAGTTCCCATACTGTACCCCGAATTCTACCCCAAGGCCACCGGAGTATTCTGCTGCATAGACGGCATCAGCATAAACAACACCTGCAAGCTTGTTGAAGTCATAATACCAGGCCTGAAGATCAACACCCTCGATTGAATCATTCATCACACCTGCCAGCGCGACGCCTTCTCCTATCTCACCGGTGGCAGAGACTTCTCCGGGGATATCTTTGAATTTTGAGATATCATCACCGGAGTCATACCCTGCCCATGCGCTGATATACCCAGCCATGAACACAAAATGTTCAATGCCACCATATCCCAAAGTCAATGCTTCAAAGGTATTCGGAAGCATACGGATATCATCCCTGTCATTTAGCGGTGTATCAAGTTTTTGACGTCCGTATCGAAGAGCAATATTCTTATAGGAATAATCGATGTATGCCTCGCCTAAATAGACGAAAGCGTCCCCCTGAGCATCAAAGAAATCGGGGTTAAGTTCACCCTTGTTCACATCCCCACTCAATGGACTTACCTTCTGTGATATAAAAGCTGATGCAGCTAATGAAACATTATACAACTTGGCTGTTTCATACTTCATCTGACCACCTATGGACGTTCCATAGGTGTCGCTTGCCCCCAGTTCATGATTGTTTTGATCGATATATGCAAGACGGATTTTCCCCTCAAATTTGCCTTGACTAAATGCTTCGTCTACGCTTGATACTTCTGTATAGTCCTGTATTTCACACAAAGACTTCTCCGTACAACGGTAATCATCAATGGCGAATACGGGTATAGAAAACATCAGGGTACTCAAAAGACAAATAGAGTTCCTCATATTATATATCCTTATATTAAGCTAGAAACTAGAATATCAAAATAATCTGGAATAGTCAATTAATATTTGTTATACGTATCTAAAACACTTAAGTTCAGACTAGCTATAATACCGCTTCATTTAATGATCTATTTTTCACTAAGGCACACTGTAAATGCAATTTTTATACTCTGCGAAAAGTCACTTCAATCTGGCTAATCTTATTACCATGGGAAATATCACCTTTGGTCTTTTAGCTGTCTATTTCATCACCCAACAAAACTTCTTTGTCGCGGTTGTCCTTGCATGGCTGGGAGGAGCATTTGACATCATCGACGGAAAGATCGCACGCAAATATAATCTTTCCAATGAGTTTGGTATTCAACTGGACTCTTTTGCTGACTTCCTGACCTTTGTACTGATGCCTACCTTTTTGATCTTTGAAGCCGTATTTCAGGGGACCCCGATACTTATGATGGTACTTGCCGGTATTGGGTCTATCTACTATGTCATCTCCGGTCTTCGACGCCTGATACAGTTCAATATTGCTGCAGACCCCGGTGAAGCTGAGAAGTTCTTCACCGGAGTACCCACCCCTTTGGGAGCGATCCTATTATGGTTGGTCTTTTTGGCAAATGTCTATTTGGCGCTTCCAGCCTATGGGGTTTTGGCCTTGATGGTCTTGATCGGTTTTTTACTCAACTCCAATGTTAAAGTTCCTCACCCTTAGCCTTTTTTTCTGCGGCTTTGTCGCAGACGCTTCACCCTACCAAAGCTTTTATGCGTATAAACTTCAGGAGTTTGAACAGATGAGTAATACCAAACGTGTCTTTTTAGGTGACTCTTTGACCATGCGTCATAACTGGTCCGGATTCAAAGCGGCCAATATGGGAATAGACGGTGATACTACTGCGGGAGTATTAAGACGTATACATCAGACACATTCAGCAGATACCATCGTACTGATGATCGGTGTCAATGATATTCTCAATCAACTCCCCCTGATCACCATACAAAAAAACTACATGAAGATCTTTAAGAGCTTCACTTCAGACCAAAAAGTCTACCTGTTGTCCTTACTGCCAGTGATAGATGACAAACAGACAAAGACGATCAATCAACAGATCCGAACACTCAACCGCTGGTTGAAAGAAGAAGTGAAAAAACATGATATCAGCTTTATCGATCTTTATCCACTCTTCCTTAATAGCTCCGAAACAGGCCTAGACAGGCAATTCACCAGTGACGGTATACATCTTACTTCAAAAGCCTATACGGTCTGGGAGGGGCAGATCAAGAAGGTCCTCACAAAAGATTAACATAAATATTTAAGTCATACCTTTGCGTGATATAATATAATTTAATGCAATCTATTGTGTGTAAATACGGACTAAGGTCAATAATGACAAGCAAAATAAAGTGGTCAAAATCCATTGCAACAACACTTTTAAAATGGCTCCTTATTCTCTCTTTAGTTCCTGTTATCTCTATACATCTGTTTCTGATGAATTGGAACATACATCCGCCTCATATGTCGATTTCATAGACAACTGGTTTCATTATCGTGAAACGGATGCCAAATCATGGGCCTCATCTCAGAATACACTTTCATTTATGCAAGAACTAAACACTATCTTTGATCCTTCGACACAAGAGCTCAAAACATTTCTTCATACTCCTGCGTATATAAAAGCAGTAAAAAGACATGAACACGACTTGATCAACGAGATCCTCTTTTATCACTATATTTACGACCTGTTTATCATCGAAACATTGGGAAACATCCTATATACCATTACAAAAGAAGATGACCTAGGCACAAATCTATTTCACGGTAAATATGCTTCAACACGCTTTGCTGCCAGTGTTCAAAAAAGCCTAAAAGAAGGCCAGACCCATTTCTCTGATCTTGAACGCTATGCTCCCTCCAACAATGGGGTCTATGGTTTTTTTACAACGCCTATCCGTGATGGTTCAAAAAAGGTCATTGGCATCTTGGCCATTCAAATAAAACCTGATCGAATTTCTATGCCCTTTAAAGATATCAATAAAACCGGCCATAATGCCATACACTATCTCTTAGGAGGTGAGGACCTTAAGCTAAGGACTTCCATGGGAGATGAACGTGATATTTTGGTACGCCAGGTTAAAACGCTCCAAACAGAGCACTATCAACAAGAACATATCTTTAATCACATGCATTCCCATGACGAGGATATCCGATTTTATGATGGTCCAGACGGCATAGAGGTGATTGGCAAGCACCACCCTATAGAGATCCTTGATGTCAAGTGGGTACTTATCTCCGAGATGAACAAAGACCAAGTTCTTGCGACCTCCTATCAACTTGCCTATAAGATTTTTTATATCGCATTGATAGCACTTCTTATTGTCATCTTTTCCGCATACTTCATCTCTAAAAAGATCACCCGACCGATTCTAATATTGACAGATGCCTCTGAAGCTATCGACAAAGGCGACAAACACATCACTGTAGATATACAGGAGAAGAATGAAATCGGTACTCTTGCCACAGCCTTCAACAATATGCTCGACACTCTTATGTCCAAGGAAGCATCGCTTCTCAAACAGACCAAAGAGACCCAGCAGGCCCTCAACGCTCTGAAGGAACAAAAATATGCGCTGGATGCGCACTCCATTATTGCCATCACTGATATCCAGGGGACGATCACCTATGTGAATAAGAAGTTTGAACAGATAAGCGGTTACTCCAAAGAGGAGCTTATCGGACAAAACCACAGAATACTAAAAACAGATGAGCAGTCCGAGACCTTTTGGAAGGAGATGTATCGTACAATCTCTAAAGGAAATGTATGGCACAACACCATCAAGAACCGTTCAAAAGACGGGCACTTTTACTGGGTAGATACAACCATCGTCCCATTCATGGATGAGAATCGAAAACCTACTTCCTATATCGCAATCCGAACGGACATCACCTCCCAAAAAGAGAACGAAGTGAAACTGATTCAGGCGAAAGAAGATGCAGAAGCCGGAGCAAAGGCCAAGGCCGAGTTTTTGGCTTCCATGTCCCATGAAATCCGTACGCCAATGAACGGGATTTTGGGAATGCTGGGACTTTTGAAGAACTCTGAACTTACAGAAAATCAAAAACATCAGTTACATCTTGCCGAGTCCAGTGCCCAATCTCTCCTTGTTATCATCAACGATATCTTGGATTTTTCAAAGGTTGAAGCGGGAAAAATCGAACTCGAAGAGCTTGAGTTCAACCTTCGGGATGAACTGGGTGATTTTGCTGAGGCCATTGCGGTACGAGCCCAGGAAAAAGATCTCGAGCTTATTCTGGATGTGCATGAGATAGAACAATCCCGGGTCATCACCGACCCGGGAAGACTGCGACAGATCATGGGTAATATTGTCGGGAATGCAATCAAATTCACCCATCAGGGAGAGATCCTCATCACCTGTAAACTCCTTCAGGAAAATGATCATGAAGGAAGACTCTTTGTCAGTATCAAAGATACCGGTATCGGTATACCTGAAGAGAAGCTATCAACACTTTTTGACTCCTTTACCCAGGTAGATGCATCTACGACCCGTGAATATGGTGGTACCGGTCTGGGACTCTCCATCGCAAAAAGACTGGTTGAACTTATGGGCGGTTCCATACAGGTAGAAAGTATCTCAGGTGAAGGATCAACCTTCCATTTCGACATACCGCTTCGCATCGGGGAAAAGACGAATATTGTTTTTCCAGATATAGATGTAAAAGACAAGAAAGTCCTTATCATTGATGACAACCCTCTTAATCGAAAAGTACTTAAGACCCAACTGGAATGTTGGGGAATGATAGTCACAGAAGCTGAAGATGGTATAAGTGCTCTTGAAACGCTTGAGCAGACCTACTCTTCGACAAATGAAAATGGTTTTGATATCCTCTTGGTAGATATGCACATGCCACAGATAGACGGTACAGAACTTGGGCGTAGAATCAAAAATATGCCTGAATGCACCCATGTGAAGTTGGTGATGATGACCTCGCTCAATTCACGGGAGGATTATTTGGAGTTTGCTGATATCGGCTTTGGTGCTTACTTTCCAAAACCGACTACGACGCAAGACCTTTTCAGTGCATTGAATGTCCTTGTGGATAATCCCGGGGGGATGGAGAATGGTGACAATTTTTCGACTATAGACACACTGCATGTAATGAGTGAATCGCAGACGGTAAGCCCATGGCCTGAAAAGACCCGTCTTCTCCTCGTAGAAGACAATATGACCAACCAGATCGTCGCCAATGGGATACTGGAAAACTTTGGCCTGCAAGCAGATATTGCAGGTAATGGAGAGGAGTGTCTTATTGCCCTAAGAAAAGCACTCAAAAGCAAGCCTTATACCCTTGTATTAATGGACTGCCAGATGCCTGTCCTTGATGGGTATGGGGCTGCTGAAGCCATTCGGGAAGGAAAAGCCGGTGAAGCCAATCGCACGATACCTATCGTAGCAATGACCGCCAATGCTATGAAGGGGGATAAAGAGCACTGTATCACTTCTGGGATGGATGACTATCTGAGCAAACCTATTCACCCTGATGCACTCGAAAAGATGTTATTAAAATGGTTAAAGAAAGAAGATAATTGATATGTTGAGTCAGCCTAAGCTGACTTCTCTAAAGGAGTACTTAGGTACTTGAAGAGGTCTTCGCTTTGAAAAGCTAGGCTAGTTTTGACGTGATCGTATCTTGTACGACACTGATATCCTGTATTCCGTCTACGTGGATGTATTGTAAGGACTCAATCTTTTCCGCCTGTGCCTGATAGTAATCAACCAGAGGTTGGGTCTGCTCATGATAGACCTTAAGACGGTCAAGTACGACTTCTTCTTTATCATCTGCACGTTGGATAAGGTCTTCACCCGTTTCATCATCTTTTCCCTCTACTTTTGGAGGATTGTAAACGATATGATATGTACGCCCGGAATCCTGGTGTACACGGCGTCCTGACATACGTTTTACGATCTCTTCGTCCGGTACGTCGATTTCAATACAGGCATCAATCTCAATCCCTGCTGCCGTCACGGCTTCAGCCTGTGGAATAGTACGTGGGAACCCATCAAGTAAAAAACCGTTCTTGCAATCATCTTCAGCAATACGGTCCTTTACCAGACCGATGATGATCTCATCTGTGACCAATTTACCGGCATCCATAGCTTCTTTGGCCATTTTCCCCATCTCAGTACCCGCTTTGATCGCTGCACGCAGCATATCACCCGTTGAGATTTGAGGAATATCATACTTTTTTGTAAGGAATTGCGCATGTGTCCCTTTACCTGCACCCGGTGCACCAAGAAGAATAATTTTCATACTTTGTCCTATATCTATGAGGTCATCACTTACACATAAGGTGAAACCCCATCAAGTTTTAATATCGGAATTATAGGGAGTTGCTTCTTAAAAAATAGACAAACGGCATAAAGAGACTAATACTGAAGACAATTCCCTTCTTTTGATTATTTCACATCTCATTCGCCCGCTTCCTCCGTATCCGCTTTGAAACGACATTCCCCGATCGCTATGGTCTTCCCTTTTTTACATTCTGACTCCACATATTCATATGTCGCATCTGCAGGTACATCAGGAAACTCTTCTTGGATCAATCTACGAACCTCTTTAGAAGAGACCTTGGACCAGGTCTTTTCATAATAAAACTGCGTCAAAAATTTCATATATTACACCTGTCTCCCTGCATGGAATGAAAGATAAGGCGGGTATAAAAGTACCTTTCATCTGACGAGGATTTATATTCATACCCCAATTTCGAAGAGAGCCGCTCGATCATCTTGATCCCGATATACGATGAGAAAAGCGGAATATCATCCCCTCCGCCGATCTCGTTCTTGATAAAGATCTCATTGGGTTTGGCCTGGACGACAATGACAGAGTTCTGTTTGGTATGAATAAAGATATTCTCAAATACAGCCTGCAAGACTTTTTGCATCGCATCTTTATAGGTGTGGATGATAAAGCTCTCCTCCCAGTTAGACTCCACCTGAACCGATTTCTTACGTAAGATAGGTTCGAAGGCGTCTTGCATCAATTTACAGTTATCCTCCATATTCACATCTTCACGAGGCAACTGCATGTCCCATTCGATTGACTTTAAGAAGATAAGTTCTTTCAGCTTTGAAGTGATATTACTGATGTCTTCCTGTGACTCTTGAATAAAGATATTCTTATCCATTGTTGCGTCACTTCCAAAGAGTGAGAGACGTGCCTTTAACACGGCGATAGGTGATTTCAATTCATGGGCTGCCTCTTTGAACAACTCCTGTTTTTGATCACAAAGGTAATCATTGGTATCTATCAAGGTCAAGATCGCGTTGCGCAGGTTTTTGACCTCATACGTCCCATCACAAACAGGGACACGCTCCTTATCCTCCTGATATGAACTACAGAAATCGACAAGGCAGTGAAGGGATCTAAACTGGCGATTCACAAACAGGGTAAACATAGTCAGCATCAGGATAAAGATCACTATAAAGACGGCCAGAGTCTTGAGAATAAAGTTTATCACCTCATCGTTCAGAGGTTCTTTCGAGCAGGATATATACAGATATGAACCATCCTCAAGCTTGGAATAGACGATGAGATCTGTCTCACCGTTATCAGGCAACTTCTCTACGATCTGGGTATTCAGATCCATCAAAAGTTTGCTGAATGCGGTTTCTTTGAGTTCATCATGAAAAAAATCCAGTTTGGCGTGATGTCCATCGTTTGCCAGATGCTCATGTTTGATATCCGATAGGATCAGATATAACGAGCCTCGCACATCTGCTTCAAGCTGCTGCTTGTAGTTGTAGGAGACATAAAGAAGGGTCAAACTCATGGCCAAAAGCGCACTCAGTACAAAAAAAATGATGATATTGGTCTGCATACTCTTCATATATACTCCTACAGCTCTACCACATATCCCCGTGTTTTGATCGTCTTGATCAATTCAACGGGAAGTTTCTTGCGGATATGGGCGATGGTAACACGGATGGTACTTGAGGCAAGTTCTTCAGGGTGCAAATAGAGCGCATCCAACAGATCATCACTTGAAAGGATCTTGTTCTTGTTTTTTAGAAGATAAAAAAGAAGGTCAGACTCTTTTTTGCTCAGGTCTATGTTCTCTCCCTGATAACTCACCGTACAGCTCTGCATATCACAGATCAGGCCATCAACCTCTACGGTTGCTTGTGCATTGTTACGACGTGAAAGAGCATAGATACGCGCAAACAGTTCATCATTATCAAACGGTTTTTCAAGGTAATCATCGGCACCGACATTCAAACCCTCAATCTTGTCCGAGACATTACCGTAGGCAGAGAGTACGATCACACCTGTCGAAGGGTTCTTGGTCTTGATCTTATCAACCAACTCAAGTCCGACATCGACCCCGTCAATATTCCTATCCAATAAAACGACATCATAATCATAACGATCAATATAGTCCTTTGCCTCACTCGTATTATAGACACGATCCACCCTGAACTCTTTAGAGAGATAGGTCCCCACCAATTCCGACAAGGCCCGGTCATCTTCTAGCATTAAAATTCTCATATTATCTACCTCTGATATCTATAATTGTACACAACTTTTTTTAAACCTGTCTATGGGTTTTATTTTGCCTTTGTCTTCAACTACCTAAGGGTTTGCTCTCTTTCTTGAGACTATCTTTGGCTATAATGCACTCTATAAACCGCTAGGACACAAGATGAACAAAGAGATTTTAAAAAACTATACGATTTTATACGTAGAAGATGATGATGACGTCCGTAAAGTAGCGCTGGAGTATCTCAGCCGTCTATGTAAACAGGTCTTTGAAGCCAAAAACGGGAAGGAGGCACTGAGCGTATGGAGAGATGAAAAACCCGATATCATCATCACCGATATCTCCATGCCCAAGATGAACGGTATCGATATGGCACGCTATATACGTTCTGAAGACCTGAAGACACCTATCATCGTCGCTACTGCCTATACCGATCAGGAGTATCTTCTTAAAGCCGTTGAGCTTCAGCTGGTGAAATATATTATCAAGCCTATCACCAAAGAGAAACTCATGGATGCCCTGGAACTTTCCATCGAACGCATGGAAGATAAAAGCAAGTTCTCCCTTCCTCTTTCTAAAGAGTGTTACTATAATGCCTTTTCCAAAGAGATATTGTGTGATGGAAACAAAATCAAGCTTACCAAGAACGAACTTCTTTTCCTGGATCTGCTTGCCTTCAACACCTCCCGTGTCGTCACCTATGAAGAGATCGAAGCACAGGTATGGCCCTATGAAGGTATGAGCTCAGATGCCATCCGCTCTCTGGTCAGAGCCTTGCGTAAGAAACTGCCGGATGATGCACTGGAGAACATCTCCGGCGTCGGATATAAACTGAAGGTCTATGAGAAATAAAAGAGCTGCTCATAGGCTATCTTCGTTTGTCTCCAATGCTCTTCTGACACCAGAACGCTCAATGGGGTATCGAGAGAATAAACCGTGTCCCTTTCTCAAGTGATTCGACCTCTAACCTGCCGTGCATATGCTCTTGAATGATCATCTTTGACATATACAGACCCAGGCCTGTTCCCTGGTGGGACTTTGTAGAAAAATAGGGCTCAAAGATCTTCTCTTTGACCTCTTCGTCAATT
>JBFEXS010000033.1:0-18473 GCA_041562555.1 Sulfurimonadaceae bacterium | reverse complement strand
TGATTTGAAGGTATATGACAGCAGGAGGGGAATTTTGCTTAAGACTTTGAGCGGACAGAACCTTGATAACGTGTTTCAGGTCGATTATAAAAACAATAGGATCATCACTGCAGGACAGGACAGACGGGTTGTTGTCTATCGAATGCCAGAAGGAGATGCCTATTATATTGCATCTCCTTTTTTGGTCTATAGTGCAGGTTTGTCTCCAAGCGGGGCATTGGGGGCATACGCCTCGGATGAAGATAACCATGTCAGGGTGTTTGATACTTTAAGTAGACAGAGTATTGCAGACCTTGAAGGCAGTAAGATGTTGATTACCCAGATACATTTTTTAAATGAAAAGGAGATCTTGGTAGCGAGTGACTCCAGAGAGATCAACTTGTTCCAGGTCAAGTGATATAAAAAATAAACAGCGTATAATAAACCAGACATCTAGTGAAGATAAGGAGAATCATATGAATATTTCGAGCATAGTCGTTCAAACCGTACCCAAGTATATAGACCAGGTCGTTCGCGATCTAAAGATGTGTGAGGCCTGTGATTATCACATGCATGATGATAAGGGAAGAGTGATTATAACCATTGAAGGTGAGGGTGTGAAGGAGGAATTGGCAAAACTACGTATCATTGAGGCAATTCCCCATGTGATCACTGCAGATATGCAGATGGCCTATAGTGAAGATGAACTTGATGCAAATATGGAAGTCCTCAATAATGCGGATGTTGTTCCAAAGATGCTTAACGATGATTCCATTGAGGCTAAAGACATAGTATATAATGGAGACTTAAAGAAAAAAGATTTAAATGCCTTTGCTGATGATAAGCAGCGGTTAGGATAGAGGATGAGTGTCGTTTTTACATCTACCATCAAAATGGCAGACGATGATACCTGGTTCATCGAACTTAAGGACATGGTTGATATGCGTGTTGAAATATGCAGGGATATGGATGAGTATGCCCAAAAGGTAGAAGACTTGGGGAGTGATTATGGCGGGCATATCGATTCGGTCAATTGGTATAAGGATGAGAATGTCCCACCCTATGTCATGGATATCATTCGTGCTGAGATGGCCAAACATCAAGCAGATATTGAAGAACGTATGGGAGAGGGTCTGATGAAACAGAGATAGTATGATATCTCTTAAAGCACTATCATTAGTCTTTTGAGAGGTACCCTCAGGTGTGAATGGTGCCGGTTTTCATTGTGATTAAAAATTAATCACAAATTTGTATTTATAATGTTCATGGCCTGATATACTTGTGCCAACATTTATTAGGAGAAAAAATGAAAAACGTAATGAAAATGTCTTTGGCTGCTGCCGTAATGATGAGTGTGGGTACTGTTTCAGCACAAGCTGAAGATGGTCTATCTATTTTTGATGATATAAAATTCAAGGGTGAGTTACGCCCAAGGTATCAGTTTACTGACCATGCAGGTACAGCGGCAAGTTCTGGAAGCACGTTTACAAATCGAACAAATCTTAACTTTAGTGCAAAGCTATTGGAGGTTGATGGATTAACAGGTACAATAGAGCTTAACTCGGTTAATGATTTCAATACACTGGATCAACACGGGAAGGATCTTGCAGCTGAGAAAGAACTGGCTAAAATGACACAGGCTAAGGTTCAGTACTCTACGGGTGCAACAAGTTTTACAGTGGGTAGAAGTACAACAAACCTGGATAACCAACGTTTTATCGGTTCAGTTGGCTGGAAACAAAGTTTTCAAACACTTGATTTAGCATCAGTTAGTTATAAAGATGCCGGTCTAAGTGTTTTTGGTGCATATGTCTATGGTGTTAATGCTATCGGTGATGATGGAAACGGAGAGCAGGGTATCTATTATGGTATCAATAGAACAACGGATGCGATTATCGCAGCAGGTGGTACGGGTTCAGGTGCAACGACTTCGGCACTGGTAAATGCTTCTTATAAAGTCGCAGACGCGCTAACGGTTACTGCTTACTCTTATATGCTGGGTTCAATCTCCGATACTTACGGTGTAGCACTGACAGGTAAGACTAAAGCAGGTGATGTAGGGATCACTTACCGTGCCGAGTATGCGATGCAGACAGATGCTTCACTTGAGATGAAAAGTTTTGGAAAAGCTGACCGCGATTCTGAATACTACAATATAGATCTTGGTGTTAATCTAAGCGGTATTCTTGCCGGTGTTAATTACGAGGTACTTGGAGCTGGCGAGACCGGCGGACTAAATGGCAGCAATGCAGGTTTCCAGACACCACTGGCAACGAAACATAAATTCAACGGTTGGGCAGATAAGTTTTTGATTACTCCAACAACAGGTCTTGTTGATGCTAACCTGATGGTAGGATACAAGAGTAAAGAGTTTGGTGTTGCAAAAGCGATCTATCATGATTACACTTCAGATGCTGGAAGCCTGGATTACGGTACGGAACTTAACCTTATCTACAAAAGAACTATCCCTGGTGTCAAGGGCTTGACAGGTATGCTCAAATATGCTGATTATTCAGCAGATGATTTTAGTACTGATACGCAAAAAGCGTGGGTAATGTTAGATTACAAGTTTTCTAACTAAACCCTCCCCCTTTTAGACCGCTTAGGCGGTCATTCCCCCTTTTTTTTCTTCTCATCTATCTCGATCAGGCACTTTAATTTTCTTTTGGTTTTTAAATGACGTATTTTTATATGTTTATGTGTATTAAATAAAATCATAAAATGATTAAAAAATAATCATCAAAGTGAACAAAAAATATTTCATTCCTGTAAAATGGTATCAACAAAAAAAGGAGAGTAGAAAATGAAATTTCCATTAGCGAAACAAGCTTTGAAAATTGGATTAGGGATGTCACTTGTCGCAAGTACATTGATGGCAGAATTAGAGAAAAAAGAGTTGACAATCGGATTTATTGCCTTGACAGATTGTGCACCTTTGGTAATCGCAGAGGAGAAAGGTTTCTTTGATAAGTATGGTCTGGATGTACACGTAGTAAAAGAAGGTGGCGGATGGCCCGGTATCCAGCAAAAAGTGATTAATGGGGAGTATGATTTTTCACATGCGTTAGCAGGGATGCCGATTGCGGCAACATTGGGAATCAACGGTAATGCAAACCTGCAAGCCCTATTAAGTCTTGACTTCAATGGAAACGGGATCACTTTCGGTAACAACATCATCAGCAAGATGGAAAAGTACGGGATGGATAAGAAAGCACGTCCACTGGGTTCAGAGTCCCTTAAAAAGTATATTGACGCAAAACATGCATCGGAGGGTGAAAAATATCAGCCATTGAACTTCGGTATGGTACACCCGGTATCAACACACAACTATGAGTTACGTTATTGGATGGCGACGTCCGGTATCGAGCCGGATCGTGATGCAACGATCAAACCTTTCCCACCACCAACAATGCCATCTAACTTGATTGCAGGAAATATCGAAGGGTATTGTGTTGGTGAACCGTGGAATGAACGTATCGTACTTAAGAAGAAGGGTTCTACTCTAGTAACGAACTTTGATATCTGGAACAACAACCCGGAAAAAGTGCTTCAAGCTCGTGCAGATTTCGTGGAGAAAAATCCGGAAACGACCAAAGCAGTCATGAAAGCAGTCATTGAAGCTCAGATGTGGTTGGATGCTTCATGGGAAAACCGTAAAGAAGCGGCACAGATCCTTTCAAAACCGAATTACGTAAAGGCACCGGTATCGGTTCTTGAAAAATCAATGACAGGGACATTCCAGTACCTAAAAGGTCAGGACTCTGAGGCTAATCCACAGTTTAACGTGTTTGCTAACTATTATGCAGCGTACCCGTTTTATTCACACGGTATGTGGTTCATCACACAGATGTACAGATGGGGTCAGCTTGACAAACCGGTAAACATGAAAGAGGTGATCGAAAAGACATATCGTCCGGACCTGTTTGAAGTCGCAGCGAAAGAAGTTGGGTACAGCCTTCCGCCAAGTGCTTGGAAAAAGGACGGTGTAGATAAATACAACATGTTCATGGATAAAAAAGTATGGGATCCAAACAAAGCGGTTGATTATATCTTCGACTTCAAAGTAACTAGTCCAAAAGTATCTAAAGAGGAGCTTGCAGCGGCGAACAAGTGGACAGTAAAAACAGAACAGCCTGCATATGTATGTCCCTATGGTCCAGCAGGATGTGCGGATCCGAAATTCGTAACAAAATAGAGAACACACCTTACTATCGGAAAATCCGATGGTAAGTCTGGATAGATATAAGGACATGTGGATGTTTTTATATCTGTGTGGAGAACAGATGAAAGAAGAAAGTCGATGAACGGACTTTACTTGAGCATTACAATAAGGAGAAAAAATTGAGTTTTGAGAGCGTTAAGAAAATTATATTTCCACTGTTGGTTTTATTTATATTATTACCGGCATGGTCAGGGATAGCAACATTAGTAGATGAGTTGCCGACTCCATCGGATACCTATGTTGCAGCATTTGGAGGTATTAATTCGGAAGGAGATGAGGTTTATGGATCATTGTCGGATCCATTTTATGTTGAAAATGAGGATGACAAGGGTCTGTTCTGGCAGGTACTTAACTCGCTTGAACGTGTATTTGCCGGATTCGCCTTGGCAATTGCTATCGGTATCCCGGTGGGGCTTTTGATCGGTATGTCACAGAACTTTATGTCGGCGTTGAACCCGTATATTCAGATCTTGAAGCCGGTATCGCCTTTGGCGTGGCTTCCACTGTTATTGATGGTCTTTCAAGACATCAATGCAACGGCGATCTCCACGATCTTTATCACGTCGATCTGGCCGATCATTATCAATACGGCTTTGGGTGTGAAGAGTGTGAATGAGGATTATCTGAACGTCGCAAAGGTACTGCGCTTTACTGCTTTGGAAAAGGTGACGCAGATCATTCTACCGGTAGCTGTCCCGTACATCTTTACGGGGATGCGTCTCTCTTTGGGGATCGCGTGGTTGGTTATCGTCGCAGCTGAGATGTTGACCGGTGGTATCGGTATCGGTTTTTGGATCTGGGATGAGTACAATAACCTGAACTATCCGAATATCATCATCGGGATTATCATCGTCGGTATCGTTGGATACATCCTTGATACGATGATGGGATTTATTGCAGACTACTTTGATTATACGAAAAGACGATAGGAGGAAATTATGAGCAAGTTTTTAGACTTAGAAGGCGTAGAAAAAGTATTTCCTTTACCAAAGGGAAAAGAGTATGTGGCGGTTACGGATGTCAACTTGAATATCAGAGAGAACGAGATCATCTCGATCATCGGTCACTCGGGATGCGGTAAGTCAACACTGTTGAATATGATCGCCGGATTGGACATGGCCACGGGCGGTGGCATTATCCTTGACAACAAGGAGATCACAGGACCCGGACCGGAGAGAGCAGTGGTGTTTCAGAATCACTCTCTACTGCCTTGGTTAACGGTCTATCAAAACATCGAGATGGCGGTCAAGAAGGTAATGCCGGAGTTGAGCCCAAAAGAGCTTAAGGAACGTGTTTACAAGTTTATAGAGATGGTAAACCTTGATCATGCCAAGGATAAATATCCGGGTGAGATCAGTGGCGGTATGAAGCAGCGTGTTGGTATTGCGCGTGCCTTGTCTATCAAGCCGAAGGTATTGTTGATGGATGAACCTTTTGGTGCACTGGATTCATTGACAAGAGCAAATCTGCAGGAGCACCTGATGCGTATCCAGCAGAATGTTAAAAATACCGTCATCATCATCACCCATGATATTGATGAGGCGGTCTTGTTGAGTGACAGGGTTATCATGATGACCAATGGTCCTGAAGCGACGATCGGAGAGATCCTTGAGGTCAATCTGGATCGTCCAAGGGACCGGGTTGCCTTGCAGCATGATCCGGAATATATCCGATGTCGTGAAGCAATTCTTAGTTTCTTGTATGAGAAATTTGCCAAAGAGGATGAATAGAGAGCCTGGGGCGCTACTTCGCTGTGGAAAGTAGGTAAGTCCCTAATGCTCACGTTCTCCTGCCGTACAGTATTACGGCATAAATTCTCAAACCTAGTACATGTCTCAGGACATGTACATTTATCTATGAATACCGAGGTGTTTATAGATGAATCAGGGAAAAGGGAAAATATGTTGAGGATTATATTTTTAGTAGGGTTGATTGTATTAGAAGGGATGGCTTTTGCTTTTCCATTTTCGCAAGCTCAAGAGGATAAACCGTATTTGGAATTAGTGCATTCGATCAAGGATGTCGTGATCACGACACAGAAGACACGCGGTTTGACGAACAACTACATGAATGGAAATGTAGTGGCGCAGTTATTGGTCTATGGTCAGCGTCAAAATATGCTTAAAAACTTTCAGGAAGTAGAAAAGAATATTGCTTCAAGCAGTTTGAAGCCTGAGCTCAAAGAGATGTCTGCTGTTCTTATCAACAAGACGGAACTGCTGAATCGACGGGCATTTAAAGAGGACTCGGCACAGGTGTTTGCCAGTTACTCAGATATCATCGAAGGATGGATAAGCTTTAATAAGAGGGTCATTGATACACATTTCTCTGCCAGTGATGCCAAGAGATATAAAATGGTCTCTACTTTGAACAACGTACTTTTGCCATTGACGGAAAACATCGGTAAGATGCGAGGCATGGGATCAGGGATCGTTGCGCGGAGTTATTGCAAAAAGCAAGAATCACCGAAGATGCAGCAATTTGCCAGAAAGATAGAACAGTACAGAATGATGTTGGAGTCTTATCTTAGACTGGAGGTTCCTGCATCTCTTGAAAAAAGTGAATTGCAAATGATCAATGAAAGCCTGCATACCTATACGGAGTTGACTCTGAATCGCGTTGTTGACCAAGACCATATAGAACTTGACACCAATACCTACTTCAATCAGGGGACAGCGGCTATCAGTAATGTACTCAAGGTCTATGGGGCTTTGGTGGCAATGTTGGATCATCAAGAGTGATTTCCTGACGGTATAGTCACGGGGTTTTCGCGTTTGCCCTTAAAGGACTTATAAAAATCAAACATAATTACAGATATAATAAGACCCTATAAATATTTTGGTTAATCTTGCACGATTAAACCATTTAGGGAATTGTATGCTAGTTGATAGTTATGGACGTACAGTGGATTATCTGCGTGTTTCTGTTACAGAACGATGTAACTTCAGATGCCAATACTGTATGCCGGAGAAACCGTTTTCATGGGTGCCAAAAGAGAACCTGCTTAAATTTGAAGAGCTGTTCTTGTTTATGAAGGTAGCTATTGACGAGGGTATTAGAAAGATACGTATTACGGGCGGAGAGCCACTGCTACGTGAAGATTTGGACAAGTTCATCAAGATGATCTATGATTATTGTCCTGAAATCGACTTGGCAATGACGACAAATGCCTTTTTATTAAAAGGTTATGCGCAACGACTTAAAGATGCCGGTCTGAAACGCATCAATATCTCTATTGACAGTCTTATTCCGGAAGTGGCAGAAAAGATCGCTAAAAAAGATGTGTTGAAAAATGTACTTGCAGGTCTGAATGAAGCACTGCATGTAGGTCTGAAAGTCAAGGTCAATATGGTCCCGATGGTCGGATTGAACGAGAATGAGGTCCTGGATGTGATGGAGTATTGTAAGGAACGTGACATCACTGTACGTTATATCGAATACATGGAAAACGTACATGCCGAAGTCGATATCAAGGGTATGAAGAGTGAAGCACTTTTGAAACTGATCGGCGAACGTTACACGTTCACCGATGAGGGATTTGATGCGACTTCTCCATCACACTATTACCGTTGCGAAGATGGATACCGTTTTGGGATAATCGAGCCATATAAAGACGATTTCTGTACAAAGTGTAATCGTATCCGTCTTACCGCTGAGGGGCATCTTATTCCTTGTCTTTATTTTGATGAAGCAATGAGTATCCATGATGCGATCAAGCGTGGTGATGTGCAAGAAGCTGCTCTTGTACTTAAAGAGGTCATTCGTACCAAACCGGAAAAGAACCGTTGGTCAGAATCGGATGGTGAAGCTTCCACACGCGCATTTTACGAAACGGGCGGTTGATGATCTATTTGGTTGAACATTTCTACTCCATCCAGGGCGAAGGAAAGTATTTAGGCACACCATCTCTGTTTTTTCGTTTTGGCGGATGTAATATGAAATGTGAGGGCTTTGGATGTTCTGAAGTCTCTCCAAGCGGTGTCAAGGTCATGGGATGTGACACGGTATATGCTGTCGATAAGAAACACTTTGGTGATACCTGGACGGAAATCGAAGCCTTGCAACAGCTTATTGATATCTATCATTCCTATACACTGCCGATAAAGGCTGATATCGTACTGACCGGCGGAGAACCCCTGATCTATGCCAATGATGACCTTTTTGTCTCTTTTATAGAATTTTTACAGGGCAAAGGCCATAAGGTCACTTTCGAGACAAACGGTGCGATAAACGTCGACTTTGAAAAGCACCGTGTATATCAGCGCTGTACCTTTGCTCTTTCAGTAAAACTCAGCAACAGCGGTGAACCTGAGAACAGACGTATCAATGCGGAGGCAATCCAAAATATTGCGACCTATTCACAGGATGCTTTCTTCAAGTTCACTGTGGACAGGTTTTCATTGGGATCCGGTGTTGATGATGAGATCGGCAATATCATAAAGTTCGCACCATCCATTTCAGTCTATTGTATGCCAAAAGGTGGAAGTAAGACCGAGTTGGAAGATCACAGTGAAGCAGTCATCGAGTACTGTAAACGTAAAGGATATGTGTATAGCGATCGTTTGCATATTCGTCTCTGGGATCAAAATAAAGGGGTTTAGATGCTCATCCGAAAATTGTTTAAATTTGAAAATGCTCACATTGTCAGAGGATGCTCTACCGAACGCTGTCGGGCTTCGATTCACGGGCATTCGTATGAGATTGAAGTCTTGTTTGAATCAAATTTTTTGGATCATGGCCAGATGGTGTTTGACTTTGGTCTGATGAAACAGTCGATCAAAGACCTTATCGACTCCTTTGATCATGCAATTACTCTCTGGGATGGGGATGATCAAAACTATATTAGTGATATGAAAAAACATTCGCAGCGATGGATACAGTTGCCGGTTTCTCCTTCTGCCGAGCAGTTCTCCAGGGTCATTTTCATTATGGTTGACAGGATGCTTTCATGTACCAAGATGATCAACGGGGAGAAAGAAGTAAAACTGCACTCCATCATCGTGCATGAGACGAAGAGCGGTTATGCCCAAGGTTTTAGAGAGGATGCTTATAATCCCAACATGGGCATAATTGATCCGCAAAAGATAAGTTTTTCAGAATCGGTGAAAGCGGATTGGCATGATTCTAAACTGTGGGAAAAGGTACTTCAAGGAGAGGTCTTTATCAACCCCGATACTGTTTAGTTACGGGTGATAATCTCACTTTCCTCTTTGGTACACAGCTGCCATCTTGTAGGAATCAATAGAACCTCTTCGCCCTGTTGTCGTGTTGCGAGCTTGTCGTCGGTGATCATGATGGCGTTGGATTGTGCCAACGGGGAGATCATCCCCGGACTACGTTTTTCGATCGGTTCAAAAAACTCTCCGTCATAATATCCCGGCACAACGGTAAACTTGCCTGCACGTTGGGAAAAATCATTTTTCATCTTTGCCTTAAAGCTACCGATGTAGGGACGTCTTGCATTATGCAGTTTCAGGATAATACTTTGTGCGAAGATCTCAAAATTGACTGCGGCAGCAAGCGGATTCCCCGGAAGATTGAGTACATAGCTTCGTCCGATCCGTCCAAAGGTAGTCGGTTTCCCAGGTTTGATATCTACCTTGGAGAAATAACTCTCGTATTCAAAGGAGGCAAAGGCATCCTTTGTGAAGTCTGCATCTCCAACACTCACACCGCCTGAGGTGATGATGAGGTCCGAGTCCTCGAGGGCAGAGGCAATATGTTCCTTGATATCCTCGAGCGTATCTTCGGCAGTACCGATAAAGATGACCTCACATCCGAGCTCTCTTGAACGGGCGAGAAAGGTAGGTGTGTTAGTGTTATAGATCTGATGGTCTTCAACACTCTCAAAATGCATTTTGAGCTCTTTCCCCGAGGCAAAAACAGCAACCCGTGGACGTTTAGTGACATATACGTGAGAGATCCCCTGTGAAGCGAGCATAGTGATATGGTGGGCATGAAGTTTATGCCCGGCATGGAGGAGTTTGTCTCCTGCTCTTACATCTTCACCGGCATATCGGATATGCTGGGCTTGTTTGATCTTTTCCGGAAGCAAGATGACATTATCTGAGATCTGCTCAATATCTTCGATAGGTACAACGGCGTCAGCGCCAAGAGGGACACGGGCACCTGTCATGATTTTTAAGGCGCAGTTTTGCTCGACGATTGCATCCGAGTTGTCTCCGGCAAAGATTGTCTCACCGACAACGACCTCACAACCGGCGTCACTGTGTTTTATCGCATAGCCATCCATAGCAGAGTTATTAAAGGCGGGTAGATTATAGACTGCGATCACATCATTACTGAGGATTCGGCCAAGGGCAGCTTCCAAAGAGACGATCTCAGAATGCAGCGGTTCTACCCACTCATCGATCTGTTTTAATGCGTCTAGTATAGATATTGCCATCGTTGCTCCCTGATGTTGATAGTGCATTATAGGCCAAGAAGGGTAAAACTTAACTTTTAAAGCTAGTAAAAGTATGAATGTAAATTCAATTGTTTCTACATGTTCTCCAGAAGGGTGTCCGTATATACAAAACCTAATTTATTTTTCTAAGCTTTATCCTATTCTTTTATGTGTACCATTAATCAGAAAAGGTGCTCGTAGATCCCATGTTCTATGCATGAGACAGAGCCATCATTGAACAAAGGACAATACATGAACGCAAAGGTATTAGCTGGGAATTATGAGGGACTTTCAAGTTTAATAAAAGAGAATCTTTTGAAAGAAGCCAAAAATGCAGATAAGATGTTTATGTATATTTTTGTCATCAATTGGATTATCGTCAGTGCTGTGACCTCTTTGACCTACAATACGTATTTCTTGGGAGCTGTAGGCGGCGGTATGTTGACCGGGGTAGCTTTTTTTCTGTATAAGTTTTTTCCCGGTACTTCACTCTCTCGTATTTTGATCGGAGTTTTGATTATGGGATTCCCGATCATAATGATACAGCAACATCTAGGGCGTATTGAGATGCATTTTCACATCTTTGTCGTCCTTGCGTTTATGTCCTTATATAAGGATGCTATGCCCGTGATAGTGAGTGCGTTGACGATCGCCGTTCATCATCTGCTCTTTACGTATCTGCAGTTAAACGGTGCCTCGATCGGAGAGATGCAGATAATGATATTCAACTATGCCTGCGGTTGGGATATCGCCTTTTTACATGCTTCTTTTGTAGTTATGGAGGCGGCAGTGCTTATCTACATGGTATATGTTATGACAGGACAGTATCTTAGCTCAATGCATATTATAGATAATGTGAATGAGATGACAAAAAGCCATGATTTCACGCTGGATATCAAAGCAGAAAATGTACAGGAAGCTGCGTTCCATTCATTTGTCTCAACCTTGAGAAAGGTTTTAAATACAGCGAAAGGGTCTGCCCACGAGACGACTGCAATTACGCAGAAAGTGCATACGATCACAAATGCTTTGCGTAAAAGTTCTGCTGATCAGCAATCGGCTATTTCAAAGATCACACAGGCCAGCGGTACCATGCAAGAAGAACTCCGTCAGACAAACCAAAACACCTCCTATGCCAAAGAACGCATCGATGAGGCAAACACCAACTTGCAAAATATAGGTGAGCGGATTACAAAGTTTACACAGAGTATAGAACAGACGGCTGAGATAGAGAATGAGATGTCTGAGAAACTTAATGAGTTGACCCAATCGGCTGAAGAGATCAAAAACATCTTGACGGTTATCTCAGAGATCGCAGATCAAACGAATCTGTTGGCGCTTAATGCAGCCATTGAAGCTGCTCGTGCAGGTGAACACGGACGGGGGTTTGCGGTAGTCGCGGATGAGGTTAGAAAACTGGCAGAGCGAACGCAAAAATCCCTTAATGAGATCCATGGTACGGTCAATATCGTTGTGCAGGCGATCAATGATACAAGTGACAAGATGACAAGTAATGCCGAGAACATCACCTATTTAAGTTCAGATTCTCTGGAAGTCCGGTCCAGCTTGCATGAGACAATCGGGATTATGGATGAGACAGCTTCAATTTCAGAAAACTCGGCAGAACAGTTTAGTGATAATATTACGAAGCTTGAGAAGTTGGTTCATACCATTCATGATGTCGAATCATTGACAACAGAAAGCTTTTCCAATATTCAGGAGATTGTCGATAACATTGATAATCTTGTGGAGAATACACAACAGCTTAATAAGGAACTTAATATCTATAAGACATAATGACACGTATAATTATGATGATAAACGGGAACAATGTCCTGTTACTGAGAGGTCCTTATGAATGAAATGTATGAAATGAGTCAGAGTATCCATATCTATTCTGTGATCGGGCTGCTTTTTCTCTTGCTTGTCATGATAGCGATGCATAAGGTCAATGGCGATTTTCAGAAGTTTGTCAAATGGATAAAGGTCCTGATGGTCTTTCATCTCAGTTTGGTCGGATTCATCGTTTTAACAGGTGCGATCATGATGGCGGCAAAGCATCTGAGTTTTACTCCGGCCAATTTACTGATGATTGTGTCATTCTTTATTATCGCAGCCTTGGAGATCAAACGAAACAAAGCTCTTGCCCGGGTGATCCGTTTCAAGATGATGTCCCATGAACATTATAAAAAACTTGGATTTAGATATCAACTTGCCGAGCTTTTACTGATAGTAGGAGTGAGTGCGTTCGCAGGGATGGCCGGTGCAGTTTCTTTTTAATGACGAGGCGGGAAAAAGCAGTTTAAAACTTAAGGGTGAAGAGTATAAGTACCTCTTTAAAGTGCGCCGCCACAATGTAGATGACCTTCTCTATTTTCGCTCTCGTGTACAAAGTGAATATCTGTATACCTATAAGGTCATCAGTCTTGATGGACGTTCGGCAGTCCTGGAGCTTGTGGCGTCAGAAGAAAAAGTGCTCTTACCCCAAAAGAAGCTCCATATCGGCTGGTGCGTGATCGATCCAAAGTCTGTTGAAAAAGTCCTGCCGAGTCTTAATGAGATAGGCGTGGATAAGATATCCTTTATTTATTGTGCTCGAAGCCAAAAGAACTTCAAAACGGATCTAAAGCGATATGAACGTATCTTGGAAACCTCTTCACAACAGTGTGGGCGAAGCGAGCCGATCTCCTTTGAGACCTATGTGAACCTAGATACCTTTTTAGACAAAAACCCTGAGACGATGGTCCTCGATTTTTGTGATGAAGTTTTGGGATGTGATGATGATATTCAAACGGTGCTTATAGGCTGTGAAGGCGGTTTTTCAGATGAAGAACGCCGGAAGCTGGAAAAGATGAGACGTTTTCGATTGGACACGCCGATGATCTTGCGTTCCGAATCAGCAGCGATGGCGATTGCCTCTAAGATACTTATTTGATAATGAAAGTAATTAACTAAAATGCTTGTTGATCATTCGGCAAGTGATGAGCTTATAATGTCTGCACTTGTAGGGGTGCTGATGTTATTACCACTTTACTTGTCCATAAATTATGCTCCGATAGTTTTGTTTGGATTTGGATGTTGGCTGATAACCGTAAATTGGTTCTCGTTAAAAAAGAGTCACAATGAGAAAGTCTGGAAAGTTGTCGATATTGTAATTACGAAGACAGATATTGTTAAAAAGATAGTACCAGATGAGGGGCTGCCTGTAATCTATTTTTACCCTGTAGTTGATTTTAAGTTTACTTTGCAAGGAAAGGAGCGGTTTGGTTCTTTTGCAATGGATATAGATAGTTTTATGTTCCGCAAGTTAGAAGAAGCAGAGGTTTATCTTAAGAAAACAGTTGAACAGTGTAAAACAGGCTTTTACAATCCAAAAAAACCTACGGAAGCTTATATTGATATATCTTTGTCACCTAGGAGAGTTGAACATCATAAAACTTTAATTGTAGGTGGAATGATCCTTTGTTTATTAGGAATGGGATGCTTGTATCTATTGTCAATATAGTGACAGTACAGGAGCATAATTATGAGCTTCATTGAAAAATAAGATAAACTCCGCTATAATGCCGTTCACAATAAATCTGCACCCGTACGGATTTTAAAAAAATATACCGTGATCACGTACACAGCGTGGCACCTAAGGATACCCAAGATGAAAAAAGATCTTCACCCAGACGTTGTTGATTGTAAAGTAAGTTGTGCATGTGGTAACACATTTGACACAAAAAGTGTAAAGAGCGAGATCAAAGTTGAGATCTGTAATGAGTGTCACCCATTCTTTACTGGTTCTGAGCGTATGGTAGATACTGCTGGACGTATTGACAAGTTCAAAAAACGTTACAACATGGACTAGTGAGTGTTTGATGGCATTTATGCTGTCAACTCACATTTTTTTCTCTCTTCAAAAACAATCTTAAGACTTAAATATGTTAACCCTTGTTCCAACTCCGATCGGAAATATTGCTGATATATCACTAAGAGCAATGGACAGCTTGATGAATGCAGATATACTGCTTTGTGAAGACACCCGTGTAACGAAAAAATTGCTACATATCCTTCAGGAACGATATAACCTCGAACGCAAAGAACAGGAGTTTATCTCTTTACATTCCCATAATGAACAAGCCTTCATAGACAAGATTACCCCGTCATTTTTTGAGGCGGATGTCGTGTATGTCTCTGACGCAGGCATGCCGGGCATATCTGATCCGGGACAGCTTTTGGTCAAATATTGTCAGGAGGAGAAGATAGCATATGATATTTTACCGGGGGCTAATGCATTGCTTACAGCCTTTGTCGCCAGTGGATTTGTCAATACCCAAATGCTTTTTTTCGGTTTTTTGCCCCACAAGGGGAAAGAGCGTGCCAAGGCTTTGCAAGGTGCCTTACATAATGGCTTTACGACGATTCTTTATGAAGCACCTCACAGATTGGAAAAACTTTTAAAAGAGCTTGATAGTGAGGCCCCTGATAGAAGAGTGTTCTGCGCTAAGGAACTGACGAAAAAATACCAATCTTATTATCATGGTAATGCAAAAGGCGTCTTGAACGAACTTTCGCAGGCAACTATCAAGGGAGAATGGGTAGTTGTCATAGAAGCTTCCCAAGCGCGAGAGAGTTCAATCAGTGAAAAGGATGTCCTTGAGCTTGATCTTCCGAAAAAGTCTGCAGCCAAACTTATATCCAAGATCACTGGTGAAAATACGAAGCATTGTTATCAACGATTGATGGATATGAAATAACAATAAAAAACAAACATAAACCTTATGTATAGTACGTATAACTTAAAACTATACCATAGGTAACATCTTCAAAAAAAATGGATCTTCTCTTTTCCTGTTTTCTAAATTTTTACCTTTATGTCATATACTTAAGACAGTTTTGGCTAAACTCTTTGCCATGATTATTTATGGAAAACAACCGGTATATTACCTGATAGAAAAACATCCGCACAAGATTAAGACACTGTATGTCTCAAAAGAGCTTGATAAAAAAGAGTATTCGCGTCTTATGCGTATGGATTTTGAACTGAAACGAATTCCTTCAAACGCTGCTCAGTCCATGAGTAAGTCAGGGAATCACCAAGGTTTTTTAGCTGAGGTGGATGACCTAGTGCTGCATGATCTTAAAGATCTCGGTAAGGCACAGTTTGTTGTAGTTTTAGCGGGAATTACCGATATGGGGAATATGGGAGCGATCATCCGCTCAGCATACGCCCTTGGTATAGACGCGGTGATCGTGAGTGGTATCAAACAGTTTTCAGCAGATAATGTCGTGCGAAGCAGTGCAGGGGCAGCATATGATATGCCGATTGTCCATGCGCAAAACTTGTATGACGTGATGAATGAGTTAAAACTAGATGGCTATAAGCTTTATGGTGCAAGCATGGATGGCAAAGATATTCGCCAGGTAAAGTGTGAAGGTAAACGTGCATTGATCATGGGTAATGAGGCACAGGGGATACCGACAAGAGCATTGAAGAAACTTGATGTGACTGTCTCAATCGAGATGAAAAATGATTTTGATTCTTTGAATGTGAGTGTGGCAGGTGCAATTTTGATGGATAGGATGAGGGAATGACAGGTTTAGATAAACTCCAAGAGATTGGAGCCCATAAGATTTATGAACAGACTCATATCGCTAAAAAGTTTGTTGAAGATATATTAAGAGAAGATTTTTCTAGGATGAACAAGATCCAGTTTTCAGGTTTTATCTCTATCCTGGAACGCGAATATAATGTAGACCTCCATGCCCTTATCGAGGCATATAACCTTTTTCATAACAATTCGAATAGTAACGAAGATGAGCCTTTTGTTATCAGTGAGCAGACGAAGACAGAAGGAAAGAGCAATAGCAAAGGCCTGTATATTGTTATCGGTTTACTTATAGTCGGTCTTGTTTTTCTTGTCTTTAACCCTTCAGAGGAAGAAAAAGTTGAAGAACCCAAGATCGAGAAAACACCTGAAGCAAAGGTTGAACAGGAACTGAACAATACGACCATAGAGGAAGCGAAGGCTACGTTGACACACCTTGGGAATACCACTATTGAGACCAAGGAACTTCAATCAGCAGCGAGTGTTGAACCGGTACATACGACAAAATTCGAGATTATACCGCGTAGTAAACTTTGGATCGGAATTGTTGATCTTGAGACATTTAAGCGTTCACAACGTTTGAGTTCTGAACCCTTTGAACTGGATGCGGATAAAGAGTGGCTTCTGGTCATGGGCCATGGATACGTGAACTTTGAAGTCAATGAGGTGGAGCATAAGTTCACAGATGAGAACAAGGTCTGGTTTGCATATGAAAACGGGACCTTAAGCAAGTTGACCCGTTCACAGTTTAAAGAGAAGAATCGGGGTAAAGCTTGGTAAGACCGCTCTTTCTATGTTTACTCCTTAGTTTTAGTGCACTGTATGCCGAGACCTATATTCTGGAACCTGGTTCCGGAGATGATAATACGACTGTGATTCAGAATGTTGATCTTTTGGAAGAAAAGATCAAGGCTCTGATCGGTGAAAAGGCCTATGCGAGACACAGCAAGTTCATCAAGATCATTTTTGCAGACAAGGAAGAGTACTATACCAATGAACGTGTGGATGTCGCCAAGGTCATACAGACCTTAAAGGATAATGGTCTGCTGGATCTGTTCTTTAAAAAACCTCAAGAGATGCATCTGACCTTTCAGTCCAGCGGATATCCTTTGTTTTTCGTAAAGATCATGAGCGATACCCTTCAGTCGATGGGATATTATCGTTTTATAACAGAACAGTCCAAGCAGGATGAAAGTGGGTTCTTTTGGACGATACGACTGACAGGAGAGTATGCAATCGATCCCGTATTACTTAAGGCGGCTCTACAAAAACGCGGATGCAGTATTGTTGATATTGACCGTCATACCAAGACAGAATGGTCCTATCATATCGATATAAAAAAGGCCTATTTGATGCTGGACGAGTTACGTCCATATAAAGAGAGAGTGCTTAAAAAGTCACTTTATGAACATTGGGTGAATGTAAAATCAACAAATGCAGTCACTGTATGGTCTTTGAAAGGAAATAATTGGTATCCTTATGTCTCAATTTATGACAAAGAGCTTCGATTATTAAAAGTATACAAACGTGATCGTAAAACAAGTAAGATCAAGTTGGAGCTTCCTGAAGATACAGTTTATATAAAAATAGCGGATCTGTATAGTCTAAAGAATATTAAACAGGGACTACAAATTCAAGCCCACGGGGTTAAGTAGTAGTCACCATTACAAGGTGAAAAGATGTTTGACGAGATACAATTTGGTCGTATTGATAGGCTTCCAAAGTATGTATTTGCAGAGGTTAATGAGTTAAAGATGCAAGAGCGCCGTGCAGGTGCAGATGTTATCGACTTTTCTATGGGTAACCCTGATGGGGATACGCCGGAACATATTCGTGAGAAATTGATAGAGTCAGCCAAGAAGACGAAGACACATGGCTATTCGACCTCAAAAGGTATCCCAAAACTTTTAGTGGCAATTTCGGACTGGTATAAGCGAAGATACGGTTGTGACATCGACCCTCAGACGGAAGCCGTTGCAACGATGGGTTCAAAAGAGGGGTATGCCCATTTGACCTACGCCATCACAAACCCGGGTGATGTGGCAGTTGTTCCTGACCCTACTTACCCGATCCATGAGTATTCATTTATCCTGGCAGGCGGTTCCGTCGTCAAATTCGGGATTGAATTTGATGAGGATTACCGTGTAAAAGAGGATAAGTTCTTTGAGGATCTCGAACGCGTTTTCAAGGAGAACTCTCCAAAGCCAAAATATGTCCTGGTCAACTTTCCGCACAATCCGACAACAGCCACAGTCACACAGGAGTTTTATGT
>JBFEXS010000032.1:0-19416 GCA_041562555.1 Sulfurimonadaceae bacterium | reverse complement strand
GATGCAAGAGATCGTCGGCCATAAAATCCACCATAATGCGATGATGCATGCGGTTCGTCCAGGGCCCATTCCTCTACAAAAACTGGGGGATCAGATTATCATGCTCGATGAGATCAGCTCCACGGAAAATATCGGATCCATCGCCCGAAGTGCCGCAGCTTTAGGTATCAATTCCTATCTTGTACCGGCACAGGGCCCCCACCCCTATGCCCGTAGAGCACTGCGTGTGTCGATGGGATATGTGTCCATGCTCGACTACCATCAATATGACAATATCTATACGACCTTGAAGCAGTTACAAACCTCAGGATATACGATCTTCGCGGCTGAGATCAGTGATAGTTCTATCCCTCTTTCACAGATAGAGGTACCAAAAAAATGGGTCTTGCTCATGGGACATGAGGGTAAAGGACTTTGTGAAGAAGTTCTCAATGCCTGTGATCAGGCAGTACATATTGAGATGGCCGAGGGGGTCAAAAGCTTTAACGTAGGCGTAGCCGCATCTATTTTGATGTATCAGTTCGTACACGCTTCATCATAGCGATAAAAGCTCTGCATATACCTCTGTGAATAAGGGTCTGCGATGAGGCTGCATATCCATACACTTTAGACTGACTTCTTTTAAGCTCTCATACAATCGGGTGTCCTGATCCGCACATAGATTTAAAAGGTCTTCCAGAAGACATCCAAATGCGCGTACTTCGATTTTCTCATATATATCATCTTTTGTATTATAAAAACTCGCTGCACCAAAATCGCCCAAATAGCTCATACCTTCTGTATTGATCAAAATATTATGCGTATACAGATCCCCGTGCATCAATCCTTTTGCATGCAGATGTTTACACACAGAGGACATGGCTTTTGCAATATCCATAATCATCTCCGCCGTAAACATCCTTCCCGCCTCAAAAGTATCACGGGTACAGGTATCTAAACTCGGAGGAAGCCCCAAACTCGTATACTCCTTTGAGATCAACTCAAGGATCAGACCAAGACGCTCCTCACCCTCCAGCCTTGCCAATACTTTGATAAGATGCCTGTGCTCACCGGTACTCATATAGGCATTCATCTCATCCTTCGCATATCCGTCACTTGTGATCGAGCCTTTGAACAATTTAAATGCCACCTCTTGATCCAGACTCTTGGAGTAGGCACGATATATCTCACCGGAAGCACCCTCTCCCAAAAGCTCTTCCACTTCCAAATCGCTGTAGCTGACTTCACGAAGTGAAAGGTCCATGGAAGGCGAACATGGATTGCCTGAAAAAGCCAGCCATGACAGTTTGGGCAACTCCAAAAGCGCAGGCGGCATCTCTTCAATTTTGTTTGCAGAAAGACGGATCAACTCCAGGTTCTTGCATTGCGATATTTCTTGGGGGATTTCTTGTATCTGATTCCCTGCCAAAGCACACTTTCGCAGTAGTTTCAACTGTCCAATAGATTTGGGGAGTTTCTCTATTCTATTATCCGTCAGAATCAACCAGGAGATGCTCGAAGGCAAGATCTCTTCAGCAAAATGCTCAATCTTGTTTGCTTTAAAACCCAACATGTATAACTGTGTGCATTTCTTAAACACATCAGGGACTTCCCGAAAAAGGTTGTGTGAGAAAAACGCAATCTTCAGCTTTTTCAAACGGTACAAATCAGGAGGGAGCGTGCTTAGTTGATTATGACTCAGGTCCAATATCTCAAGAGAGTCTGAGAGGCTGTAAATCTCTTCAGGGAAAGAACGAAGTCCCTGCGACAACTGAAGTCTCTTGATCCCTTTTAATTCGCCTGAATAAAGCTGTTCTAATGTATGCATGGGACTCTTTTTAACAGAATTTTATCGCAATATATCTGGTAATCGCTTAGTTTCATATTACTTACGTAATCGGCCTTTATTTACCAAACTGTAGCCTTTAGGTAACACTTCCGTAATCAAATCATTTTAGCATTTCATCATCAAAGGCCTGGCCTTTATAAAGGGAAAATATGATTAAGATATTCGTTATTAGTTTTGCGATCGCACTTGGGATCACGACGGCACTGATGAGTGATAAGATGGAACTCTTTGCTTCGACTCAGATGATAAGTCAGGAGCATGCATCCTGCCCTGATTTTTCAAAGTTCTCTCAAGGCTTAGGTGGTCAGGATGTATGTAAGCTCAGCGGCGTTTACACTAAAAACATCACCTTAACAAAAGACAAGTTATGGGCACTTGAAGATGAAGTCATCATCGGTGGTGACAACAGTAATCAAGCCACCTTAAAGATCGAAGCGGGCACAACGATATTTGGACAGAGCGGGGATGACTATCTCTTTATCTCTCGTGGTTCCAAGATACTTGCGGAGGGGACAAAAGAAGAACCTATCGTCTTCACCTCAAAAAAAGATGTTCTCGGATTGGCTTCAAAACACCATAAAGGAGAATGGGGAGGAGTGGTAATCGCCGGAAATGCCCCAACCAATGTCGATGGCCTGGAGCGATTTGAATTTGCTCTTACCGGTGGAGAGTTTGGAGGAAATGATCCCCATGATAATTCCGGTGTCCTGAAGTATGTCCTCATCAAATATGCAGGCAATGAGGTCGGTATGGATAAGGAACTCAATGGTCTGAGCCTGGGCGGGGTCGGTGATAAGACACAAATTGATTATGTGGAAGTCTATAATAATTTTGATGACGGGATTGAACTATGGGGTGGAACCGTCAATCTGACACATATCGTCCTAATCGGGAACGGAGACGACAATATCGATACAGACCATGGATACCAGGGAAAAATGCAATATGTCTATATCAAGCAGACAACGACTACCTCGAGAAATGCACGGGGTATTGAAGCTGACAACCTGAGTTCAAACTTCTTGGCGACACCGATAGCAAAACCGATTATCGCGAACTTTGAGATGCATGGTAGCAAAGACTCCCATGAAGGGATTTTACTGCGTAAAGGTTCGGGAGCAACGTTGATCAACGGGTATGTCAAAGGCTTCAACAAATGTTTTGGAATACGTGATCGCGCCAGTGCCAAAAAAGGGAATATTGAACTGCAAAGTATCTCCTTGAACAACTGCCTTGAAGAGACCTTCGCTGTTAAACGGGCAACGGGTGTTTCATTGGAAAAAATCAAAGACATCTTCATGCAAAGCGACAGTAATACCATTGATACCATTACACAGGCACAAGATGTACGTGCTCTTACCCAGAACACATTCTTTGACACAGCTCTTTTTGTCGGTGCGTATACACCTGATGACGACTGGAGACAAGGTTGGAGTGTTGGTCTAAACGACTAAAACGAGACATCTTTCAGCAGATTCATCTGCTTCTTGGAAAAATATGCAATAATTTTGCCTATTATTTCCAAGGAAACACAATGTCACTTTCTAAGCTACATATTCGATTCATCCAAAGCCAAAAGAACTTTTTAGTCAAGACAGGTGAAAAGGACACGGCAATATCTTTTCCTATCACTTCACTTTACGTCAAAGATATGCAAAATTTCTACCTTATTATTAAAAATGAAGTCTTACACAGTTCGGATACCATGCAACTGGTTTTCAATGAGAAGACACCCGCATTAAACAGTTTAAACTGTGAGGTCAGTACACATACCCTGACCCCTCAGAGCGAAGAGTATGAAGATGCCCTGCTCTTTTTCAATACAGATCCCTCAAAAGTAAGCCAAGTAATACTGCTGAAGGTTCAAGGCCTTAGTGACAACTAAGCCTTTTTCAAATACGGCTTGATGATATAATAAAACACCATCAACCAAAGCACGATGCTGCTTGCGATTTCTAATACACCGACCTCTTCATGCATGTGTACAAGAGATTTTGGGTTGATATCATTGACAGAGAAGACATAATCCAATCCCAAACCAAACAGAATACTCCCAAAAGCGATACTGCCGAGATAGATATACAAAGAACGTGAACCCAGCATCTTCCTAACGACACCGATCGTCACAGTGTTGGTCGCGGGACCTGCACTTAAAAAGACAAAAGCGGCACCTGCACTCACTCCTGAGAGCATCAATCCCGCCGCAATAGGCAAAGAAGCAGTAGCACAGACATACATAGGGATCGCAATAGCGATAACGATGATGTAAGAGATCCATGAATACTCCACTAGGAGGTCACTGAGGTTCTGAGGGATTGCAACAGTGATCAATGCACCGATAAGAAGTCCCCACAACAAAGGCTTTGCGATATCGCTTAATAGCGTTCCAAAGGCATAGGAAAGTGCTTTCTTCAAGGAAAACTTGGACGGGGTACCCGAAGTGCTTGAACAACAAGAACTCTCTGTCGAACAGCAAGAGGTCACTTCCTCTTCCTTTGGCTGGGCCGGTGCAAAAGAGAAGCTTCCGGGAGTAGATGCAGGAGGGGCGACCGCACTGAAACTTGGTTTGACCTCTTCCTCCAGGGTTTTATCAAAGACGTTCGTCATGATACCTGCAAAGGTTGCGATAACCATGGAAGTGAAGACCCGATACAGGGTAAAGACCCATCCAAACATCCCATAAGTAGCAAGAATCGAATCAATCCCCGTAATCGGTGTCGAGATCAAAAATGAAAGTGTCGCGCCCTTGGATGCACCACTTTTTTTAATACTTGTAGCAAGGGGAATCACCCCGCATGAACATACCGGAAGCGGAATACCGAAAATCGTTGACTTGACAACGGAAGAGACACTCTCTTTACCCAGATGTTTCGTAACAATACTCTCCGGTACGATTTCGTGTAAAATCCCTGCGAACACTAGACCAAAGAGAATATAAGGGGCCATCGCATTACTAAGATCAAAAAGTGCTATTATAAATTCTCTTGAGTATTCCATTTTTATTCTTTCGTCTGATTTCTATCTATTCTGCTTATTTAGCTCCGCACTTGCCGCTGCCGCATTTACCATCGCCGCATTTCATCTCGTGCTTCTCCTCGACACTTGCATTTAACTCATGCAGACCTTCTTCATCCTCATAACTCACAGGGGTAAACCCTTTCTTCTCTATCGCTTCCATAATAGCATTGATATCCGTCTGCGTCTGATCATATTCAACAACCGCTTTTTGATCCGGACTCGAAGCCTTGATCTTAACAACACCAGTATTCTTACTGACTTTTTCGATCGCTATCTCACATGATCGACAGGTCATCCCGCTCATATTGACCGTCTTCGTCACGACATTCTTTGGATCGATCGGCTTAGGCCCTTTCTCTTGCATAATAAGGAAATAGAGACCTGTTGCTACCAAAAGCAAGGCGATCACGCTAAATACCATCTTGTTTTTCATTCGTATCTCACTCTGTTTTTGCGCAAGTCTACTATAATCTCTCTAGGATTTAGCTAAAATTCCTTATCCAAAAAAAGAACTTAACTTTATCCCAGGAGCGTACCCGTGTCTATTGAAAAATCTATTCTTATTACAGGATGCTCCAGCGGTATCGGTTATGATACAGCCCATTATCTGCACAAACATGGATACAGGGTCTTCGCAACTGCACGAAAAGAAGAAGATGTAAAACGTCTGACACGTGAGGGACTGAATGCCTATATGCTTGATGTCACTCAACCGGAGAGTATCCGACAGACTCTTGAACTGGTTTTGAAACAGACCGGGGGTACACTGTATGCACTCTTTAACAACGCCGGTTACGGACAGCCCGGAGCACTTGAAGACATCCCTACTTCGGTTCTTAAAGAACAGTTTGAGACAAACCTATTCGGCCTGCATGAGATGACGCGTCAGATCATTCCGATAATGCGTCAGCAAGGGTACGGACGTATCATTCAGCACTCTTCGGTACTTGGACTGATCTCTTTACGTTTCAGAGGGGCCTATAACGCAACAAAATATGCCATCGAAGGGCTCTGTGACACCTTACGTCTTGAACTGGCTCCTGATGATATCCATATCTGTACTATCAATACCGGACCGGTGCATTCTGATTTTCGCAAAAATGCGACGCAGAAATATTATGAGCACATTCATGGCAAACCTACCGTTTTTGAGCAAGCCTATAAAAAAGAGCTGTTACCTTATGAGGGAAAGAAGAAAAAAGACCCCTTTACACGGGACTCTAAAGTCGTTATCCAAAATGTCATTCATGCCCTTGAGTCCAAAACCCCGAAACCACGATATTATAACACCTCAGCCACACATATTCTAGGAAGTTTAAAGCGCATTCTACCAACAAGGATCTTGGACAAGGTCTTAATAAAGATCTAAGGCGCTGTGCCTACTTCACAAAACCTTTGCCAAACTAACATTATCATCTTAGCTAAGATACATCTTTTTTTGACTATAATTCAACTATAGATAAAGATTTTCTAGGAACAGCATGGCGATTGAAATTAGAACAAACTTTTTTCCTCCAGTAGATCAAGCAAAGATGTATTTTGTATATATTATATATGACAAGTACGTCTCCTGGGAATTCTGCGTCCAGACACTCATGGACACCTTTCATAAAAACCAGGAAGATGCTATGCTCATCGCCGATGAGATAACGACCAATGGCGAAGGGCTTTGCGGTGTATATCTTTTTGATGTTGCTGAGACAAAGGCCGAATTGGTCGAGACTAAAGCCAAAGATCAAGGCTTTTCCATACGCTGTTTGGTTGAAGAGGTCTAACTGCCCCTCCGGACCAGCTTCTCTTTGATCAATCACTAAAAATGACACCGATCCGATTTGCTTGAGCGATCTGTCGTATCTTTTCCAACTCCTCTTCACTCATATTCATTTTATAGTTTCTTTGGATCATACCAACAAGCTGATCATAAGAGTAAAAATCAATAGGAGATTGCAATAGTGCCCTTTGAGCGATGTATTGATATATATCTCGCATCACATTCCCATCCACAACCTTGGTCAGATTATGCAAAAACAGACTTGCCTTCTCACTCTCGTTAAAAAAGACTTCCTGTGCACGTTTCATTGCAATTTCTGCATCCAAACCCTTTTTTTGAAGAAGCTCAGATATCTTTTCTAAGGCAAAATTTGAAATAAAACGGACATGTATTGTAGCTAAGTCAAACAGTAAGATCTCATTCATCTTCAGCCTTTATATTTTTTGAAAATATTCTAGGCAAGGGGTGTGTGGGAAATGTGTGGTGAAGGAGGAAACACTGAACTAGCGTTCTCATCATCACATTCTAAGTGTATTCGGGCGTCAGATCCCTGTTTGCAAGATTTTCGAGTAATACGGTTGCATAAGAACCCTTGGGCAAAGTAAAACTCAATTCAAATACCTTCTGTTCTTGTTTATAGGTATACCGGATAGACTTTGGATATATCCAGGCCTCTCTGCGTGTCCCCACTGCCTGAACACTTGCATCATCATATTCCTGTTCTATCTCACCCGCTCTTCCTTTGGCTCTCCATGCCTTCGATCCCGCCAGCAAACCGGTAGGGATAAGCTTATGTTCTTTATAGGGCTTTCGGATTTTTTGAAGATCTGTCACATTGACCCATTTCTTTGTTTTTATCTCATACATGATATCCCCGGGCAAGACTTTGAACAGTGCCGTTTGGTTTTTAATACCATCACACTCTTCCTGGGAAAGATTAAAGTTGACAAGCAGTTCTTCACAAGAGAGAGCTTCAAGCTCATGGGAGAGCTTAATCCTTTTGGCCAACCAGTCATTGAAAAGATACGACTGATACGCATGCAGCATAATCCGTTGGACACGTTTATCCTTCATGTTAACCTCACCTTGAGCCACTTCTTTCGCCTTTTCAAAATTACCGCTCTCTTTGCCGAACCGCTGGTATCCAAAATAGTTCGGCATACCATGTCGCATGATATCATCCAATACTTCTTGCAATGCGCCTGCTGACTCAGCCGTGACATTATGCAGACGGATAAAAAAATGATTGCCTTTAAGATCACCTATAGAGAGTTTCTCCCTGGCCTTGTAGCTCTGCAAGATCTTAATACGTGGATGACGGAACTTTAGTAAGGCCTTAGAAAACTTCAGAGGAACGGAGATATATTGTGTCGTGGTGGCATATTTGTCTTTTAGACCGGCATACCCGATACTAAAGCACTGTAATTGTGCCTCCAAAATCCCCAGCATCTCCATGGTAGAAAGATCCTTCTTCTCTATTCTTGCAATGAAATAGTTCCCTTTGTTTTCAGGTGTTTCGACAAGAGGAATCTCGGTGACGACAAAGTCATCTCTACTCTGTTTGAATTTAAACTTGATTGGCTTGTGGTGTTGCGGGAATATACGTTGCATTAAGGACCTTTAAGGGAGCGTTTGAAGTGATAAGCAGCATTATATCCAAAGGCACACGTGAATAAGGATAAACAAACACCTTATCACTAAAGTAACTCCTTGCCTTCTGCCTTGGCATGAATGACTACCGTGTCACTCATCACTTCAAAGGATGCCCCCTTCTCAATACTCTCAAGCTCGATAATTTTGCCATCTTGGCTGATCTGTGCAAAGCCCTTCTTATTCTTGAGTTTAGGATCATAGGAGGCAAAGGCATTCTCGAGCTGCTTCAGTACCTGCGCCTTGGCCTGAAGCTTATTTCTCATGTAACGCGGTAACATCTCCATCAAGGGAAGTACCTCACGCTTTGCACCCTCAAGGGTATAATGAAACTGCTGATTAAACCGTGCCCTTATCTGTTTTAGCTCTTCCATCTTCATCTTTAAACGATTCTCAATCGAGTTCTGGGCATAGGCTTCCTTGAGGTATTTAAGCTGTTCTCCTGCTCGCTGCAGCCGTTGCGCCTGCGTTCGTGTCAGTTGTTGCATCAAAGCGTCAATACTCAAAAGCATCTCATTGCGATCAGGAAGTATAATCTCCATCGCTGCCGAAGGTGTAGGTGCTCTAAGGTCAGCAACAAAATCGGAGATCACCCAATCGATCTCATGACCTACCGCCGAGACAATCGGTGTCTTGCAGTGGTATATGGAATTGGCGACGATCTCTTCATTAAAGCCCCAGAGATCTTCTATACTTCCGCCTCCGCGTCCAATCACGATAACATCATGTCCGTTCTGATCTGCACGCTTGATACCCCGTGCTATAGAGTTAGCTGCACTGTCTCCCTGCACTACTGCATCATACAGAGATATCTTTACCATAGGCCAACGTTCACTGGCAACACGAAGCATATCTTGAAGCGCTGCCCCTGTCTCAGAGGTTACAAGCGCTAAACTGCTAATGTATCGAGGCATCTCTTTTTTATGGGCCGGATCAAAATAGCCCTGGGCCTGCAGCTTCGCCTTAAGCTGTTCAAATGCAAGAGCTAAAGCTCCCTGACCCGATGGCTCGGCCGAAATGACATTCAGCTGATATTGTCCACGGGGTTTATACACAGTAATTGCAGCTTCTAAAAGAACTTTTACGCCTTCTTCAAGACGAAATTTCAACTTAGAAGCATTTCCTCTAAACATCACGCATGAAATGGATGCAGAGGCATCTTTCAGAGTAAAATAGATATGGCCGCTGTTATGATAGGTTACCCGTGAAAGCTCCCCCTCGACAAAGGTTCGCATGAAAGTGGTCTCAAGAAGGTTCTTGATCTGTTCATTAAGTGCATCAACCGTAAGAACATTCATAACACACCTTTTGAAACTGGGTTATTTCTTTCTGGCGATGATCAGTGAACTGATATTCATCGAAAAGCTTTTCGCATAACACATCTCAAAACCTGCTTGTTCAAGTTCTTCTTGCATCTTCTCGATAGTCAAGAAACCTTCGATAGAGTTAGGAAGATATTCGTATGCTTCTCTATTCTTTGAAATCATACCACCAATACGAGGCAGAAGATTATTTAGATAAAAATCTGTCACTTTCGCCAATGCGCCCGGTTTCTCGCGCTTCATGAACTCCAAGATCACTACATATCCCCCCGGCTTCAAGACACGGTTAAATTCGTCCAGTGCTTCTGTACGCTCTACCACATTGCGGATTCCATACGAGATGGAGAGGAAGTCCGCTTTGGCATCCTCAACAGGGATCTGTGTTGCTTTGGAAATCGCATAATCGAATTTTGGAAACTTTTCTCTGGCGACATTGACCATTCCTTCCGACGGATCAACACCGAGTATCTTCTTGACATGGATCTTCTGATAATCGGATCGCTTCATCCAATAGTCCATCATATCACCTGTTCCACAGGCGATGTCAAGGATCAAATCGATTTCATCATCACCCTTAAGTCTATATGCAAGATCACAGGCTTTTTTCCGCCAGGTCTTGTCAATACCCATACTTAGTACACGATTTGCCCTATCATAGGTTGGTGCGATATCATTGAACATCTCAACGATCTTCTCTTGTTTTTCAATTGCCATTATTTCCTCATCCAAATCATCAGATCATTGTCCAACTGCTTTGTATTTAAAATTTTCATATCAACTGCTTCATCTGTAAAAGCGACGTTCCCCCCGCTTTTTGGCGCCAGGAAACATAGATATCTGTCTACGATCTCTTCCGTCGCTTTAAACATAGCAGGACCGCCCTCAATCAAAATGTTTTTATACTCTTTGACTTTTTCAAGAGAGTTTCCAATATACACGTTTCGGCCTTCGATCCCAAAAAGCGGGATTGTTTGATCAAAGGATTCTTGATTCGAATAGATCAATACATCCGGAGCCTTTCCATCAATCATGCGTGCATCAAGGGTCGGGCGATCTGTTCGCACTGTATTCCCGCCGATAACGATCAGATCACAATGGTTTCGAATCTCATGTACTCTCCTGCGGGAAGCTTCATCCGAAACCAACCCTCCATCGACCGTTCCATCAAGACGCTGTGCCCATTTAAACAGGACGAACTGCCCTTCGTTCCACTTCATAAAAGGTTCAAGCAGATCCCTGCCTTCTTCTTCGCACATCCCATAATGAACATCTATTCCACCGGATATCAATGCCTGAGCACCACCTGTCGCTTCAGGATTAGGATCATAATGAGAAATGTAGACATTTTGAGGGCGCATCTTTTGGATCAAAGAGGCGCATGAGGGAGTTTTACCCTGATGTGTACACGGTTCTAGTGTTATATACATGTCACAAAAAAGAAAGATCCCGTTGTGATGTTTAAGCAGATAATCATGGATATCATCTGCCTTGGTCAGTTTTTCGATGCCTCTATCGATGCTCAGAGCCATATACGCTTGCTTGAGGGCCATAACCTCGGCATGGGGTTCACCTGCCTTAGCATGCGCCCCTACAGCGATGACTGCACCATTTTGTACTATGGTACAACCAACTGCTGGATTAGGATACGTTAGACCTTGATACTCCCAGGCAGCATCAAGTGCCATCTGCATATATTCTTGCTTACCATTCAAAATAAGTAGATGCCTTCAATATCTCATCAAAAGCAACGCTCTGCTTTCCTGATTGTTCATCTTCTACTGTAACAGTAGAGCCTTCAACGCTTAATAAAGGGCCCTTTAGCACTTCGTTGGAGATCATAACCAATTTGACCTTCTCGCCTATAGAAGCATTAAAGTGATGAAGGGTCTTTAACTTACGCTCAATCCCCGGAGAACTTACCTCTAAACGATAGTCACCGCTGACAGGCGGTGTCACATCCAAAAGCGGATTAAGCATACGGGTCACTTCTGCACAGGTGTCCAATGACACCCCCTCTTTCGAATTGATCATCACACGGTAAATGGTCGCGCCGAACTCACTGACTGTGACAATATCATAAAGTGACAAGCCCATTGACTCGACAACGTTTTTAATATCAGACTCAAGACTCATCATCTTCTCCTCGTTCCTTGGCTATCTGTTTAAACAGGTCTTCCACTTTAGACACGCGATCAAAATGGGTATCAAACTCAAAGGTCAGATTTGGACAGCGATACCACCCCTGATCCTGCATACAGTGTGCTTCTATAATCGGGCGTGCACCACGCAGAAGCTTCAGGAATACATTACGCTCTTTTTCAGTATACGAATGGGGATCCAGGTAGACCTTGGCATCACTTCGTCCCTTCGAACACACTACGGCAACGACATCAACTTCATGAATACGGGCATCTTTTAGGGAGGAGATCGCCTCAGGAATCAATTCCAGCAGAAGTGATTCTGTGCGTTTTTGTTTTATTTCTGCGGGAGTCACAGCTCTACTTTTTGCTCTACTTTCGTAAAGGTCTCGATAACATCACCGACTTGAACATCTTCGTAACCATTGATGACGACACCACATTCATAACCGTTGCTGACTTCTTTGACATCGTCTTTGAAACGTTTAAGTGAATCAAGTTCACCTTCGAAGATAACGACACCCTCACGGATAACACGTACCAGACCGCCACGTTCAAGTTTACCATCAACGACCATACAACCGGCAACCACGCCTTTAGGGATTTTGAAGACCTCTTTGACATCTGCTTGACCGGAGTTTGTCTCAGTATATTTCGGAGACATCAGACCCGTCAACATACCCGTCACATCATCGATCATCTCATAGATAATATTGTAGGTCTTGATCTCAACACCAAATTGTTTTGCTGCCGCTTTGACAGTACCGGTAGGACGGACATTAAATCCTAGGATAACACAATCATCCGAACCGTTTGCAAGTGCGACATCATTTTCAGTAATCCCTCCTACACCAGAAGAGATAATATTGACTTTAACTTCATCATTACGCAGTTCGGTCAATGAAGACTTCAATGCTTCAAGGGAACCGTGTACGTCCGCCTTCAGAATAACAGAAAGTGCTTTGAGCTTACCTTCAGCGATCATCGCTGTCAAGTCGTCCATTGTTGACTTGGTTGAGACAGAAAGCTCTTTATGACGTTCATATTCATGACGTTTCTGTGCAAGTGCTTTCGCCTCTTTCTCGCTGTCCATTGCTACCAGCGTCTCACCTGCAGGTGGAACAGCATTTAAACCGACAACAACACCCGTCTCAGAAGGTGACAGAGCCTTGATCGGTTTTTTATTATCATCCATAAGCGCACGAACACGTCCATATGCTGCACCTACAGTAATAGGATCACCGACTTTCAAGGTACCGTTATTGATGACGACAGTGGCAACCGGACCACGTCCTTTTTCAACGGAAGATTCAACAACAGTCGCTTTTGCAAGTGCCTTAGGATTAGCCTTAAGCTCCATGATCTCAGCCTGTAGTAAGATCGTTTCAAGAAGCGTATCGATACCTTCGCCTGTCTTTGCAGAAAGTGGCACACACTCCGTGTCTCCACCCCATGCAACAGGATTAAGCCCATGTTCTGCCAATCCTGCCATCGCCATATCAGGGTTTGCCCCATCTTTGTCAATTTTATTGATCGCGACAATGATCGGATTCCCCGACTCTTTTGCCATCTTAATCGATTCAATCGTTTGCGGTTTAACACCGTCATCGGCTGCGACAACAATGATAATGATATCCGTTACATTTGCACCACGAGAACGAATAGCGGAGAAAGCAGCGTGACCCGGAGTATCCAGGAAAGTGATTTTCTCACCATGCTGATCAATCGTATAGGCACCAATATGCTGGGTGATACCGCCGGCCTCACCATCTGCCACACGACCCGAACGGATCTTGTCCAGTAAAGAGGTCTTACCATGGTCTACGTGACCCATGATCGTAATGACCGGAGGGCGCTTAACCGCATCCGGGTCAATCTCTACATCTTCAGTATCTTGTGCATTCTCAAGGTCAAAAGCAGCCTTAGGATCGATTGTCGTCACTTCGACTTCAAACTCTTCTGCAAGGATCTCGATCTCGTCTTTACCTAAAAAGTCATTTTTCGTTGCCATCTTTCCTAGGTCAAACAGAACCTTGATGATATCAACCATCGGACGGTTGATCTTCTCAGCAAACTCATATACACGAATATCTTCCGGGATCTCTACATTTGTAATGATGACATCATCCGGAGTATCCTTACGACGACGTTTCTTCGCTTTTCCGCGTGATACACTGCGATTTCTGTTATTGTTTGTCGGACGACGGCGTTGTCCTTGATTCGCAGCATTACGCGCTTCACGCTCTTTACGCTCTTCTTCAATCGCTTTTTCACGCTCTTTACGGGCTTCTTCTTCACGGAAGTCCAGAAGAACAACTTGGTCCTCTTCAAAATCCATTGAAACTTCAGCCATATCACCGCCGAAGATGTCAATCTTGTTCCCTTGACTTTTAGGTGTATGTGTCGACGGTACTTTTTTCTTTTTCTTCGCCGAAGCACGATTTTGCATCTCGGCGATCGCCTCTGGAGACAACTTCCCATAAGAGGATGTATATTCCGGTTCTCTGTAGTTTGCAGCAGGCTCTTTTTCCTCTGCTGTAGGTTTCTTCTTCTTGACAATCTTCAAACCGGAGCGTTTTCGATCGCTTGAAACTTTGTTGATCACCGGTTTCTCTTCAGTCTTTGGTTCTTCTTTTGCGGGTTCTTCCTGAACTGCCTGTGTTTCTGCAGCTGTTGGCTTTTCTTCAGCCTTTTTCTCTTCTGCTGCTACTGCCACTTCCTCATTAACCGGAGCTGTCTCAGTTTTTACCTCTGGAGTACTCTCTTGTGTAGCAGGTTCGTCTTTTTTAGGAGCTTTTTTAATCTTTGGTTTTGGTTTTGGCGGTGCAAATGAAGCAGGATTCATGACAAAATTCATAATCTTCTCTGCATCTTCCATAGAAACGCTACTGGAAGCGGTTTTAACGTCAATCCCCATTTCTGCGGCTTTGTCAACAACCTCTTTACTTTTTATACCCAGTTCTGTCGCGATCTCGTGTACTCTTACCTTATCTATCATCAGCTCTTAGCTCCTTAAGTAGAGATATTATCTCTTCGTGTGAATCTTTTGCGCATTTACAGCGACCCGCTAGCTGCTTTACTAGCTTAGGATTTTCACTACATGCTTGACAGACGTATAGACTGCGTCCAACACCATCAAAGGCTTGGATCTTATTATGTTTACACTGCAGACGAATGAGACTACTTTGAGGCATTCTCTCTCTACATTGTAGACACATTCGTATTGGAACATGTAATTTTCGCGCCATTATACCCTATTCTTTCTTAGTTTATCACTATGTGTTCAACTCAGATAGGTTTAACGCTCTATCTTTAGACCTAAATTATCAAAATCGAGGGTTTTTACCGTAAATTCGGGAAATCGTTGTTCAAGTTTAGTATGAATACGTTCTGCATCTTCATCATAACACATAGAGAAGAATGTAGACCCTGAACCCGAAAGGGTACTCATCAATGCCCCATTCTCATAGGCCATCTTTTGAACGGTAAAGAGTTCCGGCAACATCTTCATCCGTTGACGTTGATGAAACCTGTCTTTGGATGCTATACGTAAAATCTCCCAGTTCTCACTGTAAAAGGCTGCTACCAAAAGAGAAGAGTGAGACAGGTTGTAGATCGCGTTCTCCTTATTGTATGACTTAGGCAGCGTTGTACGCGAATGTGCTGTCGAGATCGGTTTATTGGGAATCACCACCACGGCTTTAAGATACGGCGGTATATGTTTCTTTTCCGAAAAGACCTTTCCCTTTTCCACTACTGCCGTATTGAAACCACCCATGACTGCCGGTGTAATGTTGTCCGGATGCGGCTCATACTGAAGCGCGTGGTTCAGGATACGCCTCCTGCTTACTCTTACGCCTGCTGCTTCATGTGCTGATGAAATCGCTGAAACGATTACTGCTGAAGAAGAGCCTAATCCACGGGAAAGCGGAACTTGATTGTTAAAGGTAAACTTGAAATTCTGACGTTTTTGTGTCAACTTGCTGTAATGATCATTAAAGATACCGACAAAAAGATTATTGCCTTTAAGTTTGGGATTGTTCTCACCCTCACCACGTACCGATACAGAGTGAAAGCGCGAAGGTCTGATGTCAACAGTATTGCGCAGATCCAGGGCTAATCCAAGGGAGTCAAATCCAGGACCAAGATTGGCACTGGTCGCAGGGACGCTTATTATCATTATGTTCCTTTTGTGAGAAAAGAGACTTGGCTAAACGTTACACTGCAGGTAATACGTATAAGGGTGCTATCTCTTCGGAATAACTTCTCAGGTTTATTTTTTCTGGTAGGGAGAAACTCGACTGGGGAGCCTCTTCAAACTTTTTCGTCGTAATTGTACCATTGCTTTGTATAAAATAGAGTTTACCGAAGGCTTTTATAGGCTGATTTTCATTAAAGGTGAATGCATTGGTAGCATATAGCTTGATATCATTGACAATACACAGGGTCTTTAAAAAGATATACGCCACTTTAATGGCCATAAATGAACCCGGACCACGGGTATAGACGATATTCTCTACTTCATAATCATCTAAGATCTCTTTAAAAAGCAGCGGAAGCGCTTCGGAACTCATCTCATCAGAACGATAGGTCTTTATCAATACCTGATCTTCATACACACCAATTAAAATAGGCGTGCTCAATTCGATAACAACGACGTCGACCTTCATAAAGTGGGTGTACTCTTTAGATCAGGCATACGCATGGGCAAGTTCTTTTGCCTCTGCTCCTGAAAGCTCTACGATCTCATAATTTTCCGGTTCTTTCAGTAATGCCAATGTCAATTTGTGGTTCAAATCATGGCTTCCTGCAAACGCTTCATAGTTTCCTATAAAATTGACTCCCAACAAAGACATATCCCCGATTGCATCGAGTATCTTGTGACGGACAAACTCATCCGGATAGCGAAGGCCCTCTGTATTCAACACCTTCTTGTCATCAAGGACTACCGCATTTTCAAGGCTTCCACCCAAAGCAAGCCCCTTTGAACGGAGATATTGTACCTCATGCAGGAAACCAAAGGTTCGAGCCTTGGAAATTTTTTCTTTATACTCGGATTTTGAAAAATTAAGGGTATAACTCTGTTTATCGATGACCGGGTGGTTAAACTTGATGGTAAAATCATAGTTTAAATCATTCGAAGGAGAGAGTTTCACATACTTGTCTCCCTCTTTTACCACTATCTCTTTTTTGATTTTCATGATCTTCTTTGGAGCATCCAACTCGACCATCCCCGCTTCATCAAGAAGCATGCAAAAACTTGCCGAAGACCCGTCCATCACCGGTACTTCGTCTGCATCCACAATAACTTTCAGGTTGTCAACACCGTAAGCATAGACAGCAGAAAGCATATGTTCGATTGTCGAAATAAAATAACCGTCTTTACCGATAACGGTGGCCATCTTGGTATCTACAACATTCTCAGGTCTCAAGGGAATCGTGATATTTACATCTGAGCGAAAGAACTCAATCCCTCTGTCTGCTTCAAGTGGTTCTAAACGCAACTTGACAGGTACGCCCTTATGAAGTCCGATTCCTACCAGATCAACCGGCTTGGCTATAGTCGTTTGTTTCATTATACTTCCTTCATCACAATGGCACTGTTTTTATATTCGACAAGTTTTAATTGGCCATCAAACTGTGACTTATCTAACTCTTCCCCATGGAAAATGACATTACCTTTTCCAATATCTTTAAGCAATAAGTAGTCCCCATCACTACGTACTAATCCATCAATTATACCAAAAAGCTGTATAGAGCTTGTTGATTCAATCAAAGCACCGCTGTTGATACGCCCCAAAAAGACAAGGTTGTCATCACTCTCAATCAGCTCTCCCGAACGAATCGGGCGATGATATATAGTACTTTGTTTCATTTTACTGCCCTCTTCCGGAGCACAAGGTGTTTTTGCTTCAGGAAGGTCCAACACAGGTGTCGAACGTTTTCTTCTTGTCAGCAATGTCTTTTCATTAGCATCAACAAACACCGCATTTTTCTCTTCTAAAAATGCTTTTATCCCTGCAGTAACGGATCCTTTCAGGATCAGAAGATGCCCCTGCATCAAGGGAGCATTTTTATTATAATACTCCTTGAATGAAGCCTCATCTTCTATATCACACTCAAACCCTTTAAGTGTCTGTTGTTTGACTTTCATGATCGTCCGATCAACTTTTTCGCATTTTTCATTACTTCAGTGATGTTCAAGCGGATCCAGTCTTGATCCATCCACTCCTCCGGACGTACTTCCACTCCCTGTACCAAGACACCAAAATGAAGGTGGTCACCCATCGCGTATCCACTCTTACCAGAGTTCGCAATATGCTGTTTTGGCCTGACCGCATCTCCTGGAGCCACTTTCAGACTTGAGCAGTGTCCATAGATGGTGTAAAGTCCCATTCCGTGGTGAATGATGGGAAGATTACCGTAGATACCGTTCTCTTCGGCAAAAACGGTGATTCCGTGATTTTGCGTCTGAATCTTGCCCATTTTAACACTGGCAAGGTCCAATCCCAAGTGATAGGATTCACTTACTTTCTCATTCTTATAGTAATAGAGCCTATGATCACCGAAACTTGCGACTTTGGCTGCATTTTTCAAAGGATAAAAAGGCTTGATTGAAAAGTTGTTTATCATCTGATCAGAAGTCTTTGAGGTAATCGTATGTATGATTTTTTCATTATTCGCCCGTACATCCTCATTGATGATCTTGAACTGTTCCAATGAGTCCTCTATTCCCTGCGTCTCAGGAAACTCATACGCCAACTCGGCGATCTTTCCTTTCAGGAAACGATCAGAAAGTTTAATCTTGGAGGTACGATAGCTTTTTGATTTATGGTAATAAGGTATATGCACGCGCATGGTATTTCCTGCAAGATCTTCAACGACGATACGTGCATCAAATTTTTTCTCCGTTACCGGCCATGCGACCAAAGAAGCATAATGATCTTCCTGATAGAAAGGCTGAACCTTAAAACGTTTATCCTTGTTCACCTCAATATACATATCTTTAAGGTTCTCATCTTTGGCCTTGAAGATGACAAGTGCTGAACCACCCGGATATATCCCATAGGAGTTTGTGATCAATGAGACCATCGGCTTGCGTTTATCGACAATAAAGTTTTTCTCGACACGAATACTGTTACCTGCAAAAAAATCCCATTTGCTGGCATCAACTGCTGAAACAATGATTTTCACATTTTTGTCTTTAATCCCGTAGGACATCTTAGGATAATCTACTTTCAACTCCAGTTTTTTCTGAGGCACCAGCATCGCTTCTTGAGAAAGCACCTTTTCACCCTCTGATGAAACCATTTTCACCTCATAATACTTGATACCGCTATCATCCTCGATACTGATATCTATGGGCTCTTTCAAATTCCAATATTCTGATGTATTCACACTTACTTCCGGAAGGTTCCGTTCAAACATAGCCGAATTATAGAGGTATACAACACCTCCGATGATACCTCCAAAAATAATCAAAAATAGTATAGATGATGAGTTGTTCTTACGTCGCATATAGTCTGTCCTTTATAAATTTTTTTCTAAAATATGTATTAACTTTTTTTCTATCTCTTGCAAAGATTCCGCCTCACAGACAAAACCTGCAGAGTGAATATGTCCACCGCCGCCGAAATGTGCGGCAATAGCATTCATATCCATCCCGTTATCACTGCGCAAAGAGCCTTT
>JBFEXS010000031.1:0-19926 GCA_041562555.1 Sulfurimonadaceae bacterium | reverse complement strand
TCCGGCTCTCGCCGAAGAAGAAGGTTTTCAAAAAGTTACAGTCGGGCATAGCAGGATAAGCAAATACCCTAAGCACGGCTGCCGAACACAACAGAAAAGAACTTTCCTGCAAATTCATCAACATCTACCATCATACTGACAGAGAAAGCAACAATGAGACCCAAAAGTATCATACTCGCGAATAGAGTAGACATGATCACTCCTTTTTCTTTCTTATAGCTACAGTATAAGCCTGGCTTGCTGATAAGGCTGAAAAGCTTTTGATCTAGTTGTGAAGGTTAAGGGTTTTAGGCGCTGTGCAGAAGCAAGAGAACTGTGGAGTTCTCGTTAAAGAAACACCTCTTCCAGAAGGTAAACCGCTATGGTATGTTTTACTTCTGAAAGTTCTGGTCTAATGTTTTGCTGCCCCTTCAGAACCGATACCGGTTTCTGAGCGGATGAACTGATGTTCAAAAGCAGCTTTCTCATCTTCTGCAGATTGACTTTTATCGGTAATTGAGAAGATATAAATACCGATAAAGGCCGTGATTACAGAGAAAAGTGCCGGATATTTATAGGGGAAAAGGGCTTGAACATTACCCAGGATCTGGACCCATACGATCGGACCTAGGATAACGAGTACGACAGCGGTGATGAGACCAAGACTTCCCCCGATCAATGCACCACGAGTAGTCAGTTTTGACCAGTAGATAGAGAGGAAGAGAATAGGGAAGTTCGCAGAGGCGGCGATAGCAAAGGCAAGTCCGACCATAAAGGCGATGTTCTGCTCTTCAAAGGCAATGCCAAGGAAAATAGCGATGATACCCAATATAACCGTCGCGATCTTGGAAACGCGCATCTCCTGTTTCTCATCATGACTTCCATCGGAGAAGACATTGGCATAAAGGTCATGGGAGATCGCAGATGCTCCTGCCAGAGTAAGGCCTGATACAACAGCCAGAATAGTGGCAAAGGCTACGGCGGAGATAAAGCCCAGGAAAAGATCTCCACCGACAGCATGGGAGAGATGGATAGCGGCCATATTGTTTCCACCGATCAGTGCCTTTCCAGCCTCAAGATAGAGAGGGTTGGTAGAGACCAGGACGATTGCACCAAAACCGATGATAAAGGTGAGCATATAAAAATAACCGATGAAACCTGTTGCGAAGAAGACGGACTTACGTGCTTCTTTGGCATTAGATACGGTGAAAAAACGCATCAAAATATGGGGGAGCCCGGCAGTTCCGAACATCAATGCGATGGCCAGGGAAATGGCAGATACTGGATCAGAGATCAGACCGCCCGGTGCCATTATCCTTTCTGCTTTTTCATGTACATCCACCGCTTGTGCAAATAGCGTCTCAAAGGAGAAGTTCATCTGGTTCATGACCATGAAGGCCATAAATGTTGCTCCCGAGAGCAGGAGTACTGCCTTGATGATCTGAACCCAGGTTGTTGCGAGCATTCCGCCAAAGGTCACGTACAAAATCATCAATACACCGACCAAGACAACGGCTATCTCATAGTTTAGTCCAAAGAGAAGCTGGATGAGCTTGCCCGAACCGACCATCTGAGCGATGAGATAGAGGGTGACGGTAGCAATTGCCCCAAAAGAAGCGAGGATTCGGATCGGCTTTTGGCGAAGGCGGTAAGAAGCGACATCGGCAAAGGTGAACTTTCCGAGGTTTCGCAGCTTCTCAGCGACCATAAACAGGATAATAGGCCAACCAACTAAAAAACCGATAGAGTAGATCAGTCCATCATATCCATTGGCATATACCAGGGCAGAAATACCTAAAAAGGAAGCGGCTGACATATAGTCACCGGCGATGGCCAGGCCGTTTTGAAAGCCCGTAATGCCTCCGCCTGCCGTATAAAAATCTTTGGCAGTAGCGGTGCGTTTTGCCGCCCAGTAGGTGATAAAGAGCGTTGCTGCCACAAAAATGACAAACATTATGATGGCAGGCAGGTTTAGGGCCTGCTTTTGCACTTCAGCGTTAAACGCTTCTGCAAAAAGTGCTACAGGCATTATGAAGAGGAGCAGAAGTTTAGTCATGTTTCACTCCTACGTCGTCTTTGAGGCGGTTGAGAATGGCATCGAAGTCTTTGTTCGCTTTTTTTACATAAATGCCGGTAAGAATGAAAGCGATGATGATAATACCAATGCCCACAGGAATACCAAGCGTCGTTACGCTTCCTTTATAAAGAGGTGTCGCAAAGACCTCCGGTGCATAAGCCAGGGTCAAAATAAAACTAAAATAGACGACAAGAACGATAGCTGTAAGTAAAAGCGAAAAGCGTTTGCGTTGCTTGACTAAGAGCTGGAACTCACTATCGGCCTTAATCTTGTCATAAATATCTGCATACATATAAATCCTTTGCGAAAATATACCATAGATGCTTTAAAATCAAAAATAGGGGATTGATGGCCGTTATACCTACGTAAGGAGCAGTGGTATGAGTTTGGAGTGCGGAGAATTTAAATAGGCACTGAAGGCGTTGATATCTAGTGGTTTTGAGAAATAAAATCCCTGTATAACGGAACATCCGTTGTTTTTTAGAAATCGAAGCTGCTCAATGGTTTCGACACCTTCTGCGATGACATCAAGGTCCAGGTTGTGTGCTAAAGAGATAATACTTTTTGCAATCGCACAGTCTCCCTCACAATTCGGGGTGTCAGTTATAAATGATTTGTCGATCTTAAGGGCATGAATAGGAAGGGTTTTGAGATAGTTGAGTGAAGAGTAACCTGTTCCAAAGTCATCGATAGAGAGTTTGATACCCATTCCTTCGAGCTCTTTGAGAACCATTTGGCTCTTGCGCTCTTGTTTGATAAGCATGTTCTCAGTAAACTCCAGTTCGATCGAAGAACTGCTGATTCGGTTCTTTTCCAGGTGTTCTTTGATAAGCTGGGGAAGATTCTGATGCAGGATCTGGGAAGAGGAGATGTTCAAACTGATACAGAGCTTGTTCCCAAAGGTATGCTGAAGACGGGCAACATCTTCACATACCTTGGTAATGACCCATTTTCCGATTTCGTTGATAAGACTGCTCTCTTCAGCAATAGGGATGAAAATTGAGGGGGACACCTGTCCCAACTCTTTTTGGTCCCAGCGTAAAAGGGCTTCCGCTCCTACGATCTCCTGGGTATTGATATCGACCTTAGGTTGATAATCGATACGAAGTTCATTGTTCTCAATGGCGTGGTGGAGTTTTGTCTCGATGTCGTGACGTTCGAGAATCTCATCATGCATCTGCGAAGTAAAGAACTGGTAATTGTTTTTTCCCTTGGATTTAGCCGTATACATGGCGGTATCGGCGTAGGAGAGGAGGGTGTGCTCGTCTTTGGCATCTTGCGGATAGATACTGATACCGATACTTGTCCCGATAAACATCTCATGCTCATTAAAGGTAAAGGGCTTTTCCAGAAGCTGAATGATCTTGGTTGCAAGGTTGGAGATGGTCTCGTTGTCTTTGATCTGCTTGATGATGATGACAAACTCGTCTCCGCCCAATCGAGCTATAGTACTGTTGATGTCCAAGAGACTTTTAAGACGGGATGAGGCCGCGATAAGCAGTTTGTCTCCCATAGCGTGTCCCAGTGTGTCATTGATAATCTTAAAATTATCCAGGTCTAAAAACAGAAGTGCCATCGACGTATTCTTCTCATAGGCAGATTTAATGGCACGTTTTAGATCCTCTTTAAACATATGTCGGTTGGAAAGACCGGTCAAGGGATCAAAATTCGCCAGTTGATAGAGCCGTTTTTCTGTCTCTTCACGGACACTGTTCTCAATCTTCAACTCCTCGTTGAAACGTTCTAACTCCTCTTTGGCATGACTGAGGTTATCCGCAAGGTCATGGTTGAGATACTGGGTCTTAAGTGACTGTAAAATCGAACGGTTTACCCGTAGAAGACTCGCGGTCATGACTGCATAATAGACGACACCTACGAGTACTAAGAATACCAGGAGGTCAGGAAGGGTAGATGCCCGATACAAGAAAGCGGTGATAATGGGCAGGGAATAGAGAAGAAAAGCAGGTACATGAGTAGAATAGACAGCCACTGATCCGGCAATCATCGATGCCAGTAAGAAGAAACTGAGTGCCTGTGTCGCTAGGTCATCATGGGGAAAGATGATCAGAGCACTTGATCCAAAAAAAAGACCGGATAAGAAGATGCCCAGCAGGATAAGCTTCTCATGTTCAATAAGTGTCAGATCAGAGTTCTTAACCTTGTAAAAATGGAAGCTGCGCAATGTGGAGAGAACAAGAATCGCACCTATCCAGATAATCGCATAGGCAGTGTTTACATAGTCTATGACAAGATAGCACAGGAATAGACTTACGGCTATTGTACTGAACAATGAAGATGGTAAGTTCTGCACAAGGGTATCAAGACGTGCTTCTTGAATCCTGGCATCGAGTTTTGATCTGAACATAATCCGCGCATTCTATCATAAAATAATAAAAAAAAACAATCCTTTTTTGTAGTATAAAAAATTATATTACAATCAGCCACTTAAGAATTTTTGATTATAATTTCATGATGAAAACAAGAGGATTCATCAGAGCCCTCTTAATAACAATAATTTAGGAACAACAATGGCTTTAAAAACATATGATTTCTCAGCAGAAGAGATGGCATCATTTCAGTGGGCGAAGATGACGACTTCAAAGGGTGTTATCTGGTTAAAACTTTATGGTGATGAGACACCAAACACGGTGGCGAACTTCGCGAGTCTATCAAAAGAGGGCTATTATGATGGCCTGAACTTTCATCGTGTGATTCCGGGCTTTATGGCACAGGGTGGTTGTCCACATGGAACAGGTACCGGTGGGCCGGGTTATTCTATCGCATGTGAGACATCTAAAAACACTTCTAAACACAGAAGAGGGGCACTTTCCATGGCACATGCCGGTCCAAATACAGGTGGAAGCCAGTTTTTTATCACTTTCGTTGATACTCCACACCTTGATGGAGTCCATACTGTATTCGGTGGGATTGAAGTGGATGATGCAGACTCATTCGCAACACTTGATGCTATCCAAGGTCAAGATAAGATTGAAAAAGTCGAAATCCTAGCGGAAAGATAGATCATGTTAGTCCATATATGTTGTAGTGTCGATTCTCATTTTTTTTTAGAAAAGCTGCAACAGGACTATCCCGATGAAAAACTCATCGGCTTTTTTTATGATCCAAATATCCATCCCTATTCTGAGTATAAATTGCGTTATTTGGATGTTCAAAGAAGCTGTAAGAGGTTGGGCATTGAGCTTTTAGAAGGCGAATATGACTTTGAGACCTGGATGGACCTTGTCCGAGGTCTTGAAAAAGAACCGGAAAAGGGTGCCCGTTGCGAGGTCTGTTTTGATAGACGTTTTGATGTTTCTGCCCACAAGGCACTTGAACTTGGCGAGAAAAAAATAACGACGACACTGCTGGTCTCTCCGCTGAAATCTCAAGAGCAGCTCAAGCGGGTCGGTGATGCTTTTTATGAAAAAAACGGAGTCGAATTCATTGCCGTTGATTACCGCTCCGGCGGCGGAAGTCAGGATCAAAGCCGGGTGACGAAAGAAGAACAGCTCTATAGACAGGATTATTGTGGCTGTATATACGGTTTGACGATGCAGCGTGAGCAGCAGGACAAATTGATGGATGAGATGTTTTCTCCAATCGGAGGACAAATCCTGCCTGCTTCCATCGAGGAGCGACTTGAACTTTATCAGCGTCGTATGGATTATGAGGATGAGGGTATCGAATACCAGCTTGTACGTGAGAAGTTTTTAAACTATCGCCAGTACACTCTAAAGGTACAGGTTGCAAAGCAGACGGTGCCCTCATATGCATTAGTCTATTCTACACTTCCAAGAAAAAAAGCCAATGGACGTATCGAAAAGTCTGTAGGTGAGATACACTTCATGAACCGTGAAGAGGTCAAGTTTATCAGCTTGGATCACTTCAATATGCTGGCTAAGAGCAGTTTTCGCAGTGTCAAAGAGATGATCTTTAATCCTTTGAGTATCGACCGGGAGATCGCGGTCCGTCAACAGCTTGCACACTCTGCTTATGACCTTAGCCCGATCTTTATAGTTGATAAAATACCTGAAGGTAAAATCGATCTCTATTTGGATGCCCAGAGTTATGAAGACAACAAAGAATATCTGATCCTCTCCTAGCCTCTTGTCCCCCTGGGAGGTTTTCTCTTTTTACGTAGCTGTTTTAGGTTCGATTTATCAGCTCAAAGCTACACTTAGATAATTATATTTGTAAGGGTGTTAATGTTAAATATTACATCGTTTGTTAAACTGCTCAAAGAGTCCTTTAGAGACTTGATGCCTATTATATTGGTGATCATCTTTTTCCAGCTTGCTATCATCCAAAGTGTACCTGAACATTGGATCAGTACAGCTATAGGTCTTCTTATCGTTGCTATCGGTCTGGCTGTTTTCTTATTGGGACTGGAAGTCGGCATTTTTCCCGTCGGTGAAAAGCTCGCAAGTGATTTCGCCCAGAGAGGGTCTACGTTTTGGATAGTGCTCTTTGCCTTTATGATCGGGTTTGGTACAACGGTAGCTGAACCGGCCCTGTTTGTGATCGCCGAAAAGGCTGCAGCTATCAGTTGCGGTCGTATTGATGCATTTACATTGCGGATGGTAGTGGCCTTTTCCGTAGGGTTTGCGATCGTTCTTGGAGTATGGCGCATCATCAAGGGGCATCCCATCCATTTTTACATTATCGTCGGATATATCCTGGTGGTGGCATCAACGGCTTTTTCTCCCAAAGAGATCGTCGGACTTGCCTTTGACCTTGGTGGTGTAACGACTTCTACGGTGACAGTACCGCTTGTGGCTGCCCTGGGTATCGGACTGGCATCGACGATTAAGGGCAGAAATCCTGTCCTGGACGGTTTTGGTCTGATCGCCTTTGCCTCTTTGACACCAATGATCTTTGTGCAGTTTTATGGGATATTCGTATATGAATTTGTTCAGGCAAGTGAAGTACTTGCCCCGGTGGCGGCAGCTGCTGCGCCGGAGGTATGCGAGGCTTCTTTTAGTTTTCATCTTAAACCCTTGGAATTATTGATCGGTCTGATGAATGTGGTGATGGACGTTCTGCCTATCTTAGGTGTTATCTTCTTCTTTCAGTATGTTGTGCTGAAGAAGCCGGTCGAGAACCTTAAAAACGTACTGATCGGTTTTGGTCTGGTCGTTTTGGGTCTTGATGCCTTTATTATAGGTCTTGAGATGGGTCTTTTCTCTCTGGGAGAGACGATGGCTTTTGAATTGACGAAAAATGACAATACCTGGGTGATATACAGTTTTTCCTTTGCTATCGGGTTTTCTACGACGATGGCTGAACCTTCTTTAACTGCCATTGCAAAAAAAGCCAAAGAGATCAGCGATGGTAAGATCAATGATTTTGTCCTTCGTATCTTTGTCGCCTTTGGGGTGGCAATAGGTATCGCCCTGGGTGCCTATCGTATTGTCAATGGGGGTGAGATCGTCTATTACATCATGGCAGGGTATATGTTTGTCATCGCCTTGACCTTCATTGCACCCAAGTATATCATCCCGATTGCGTATGACAGTGGTGGGGTCACGACATCAACGGTTACGGTTCCTTTGGTCGCGGCCTTAGGATTGGGTCTTGCGACGAACATCCCCGGGCGCGATCCTTTGATCGATGGTTTCGGTCTTATTGCCTTTGCCTCGCTTTTTCCGATGTTGACGGTCATGGCATATGGTGTCATTACGGAAAGAATGGGTGTCAAGGGAGATCATGAACGTGAAGCAATTCAGTTGGGTGAACTTCAACATGCCCTTGAACAGGCACATGATATGGGGCTTTCTACGGTGAATGTCTATGGAACGGATAAACGGCATTCATACCAGGCACAGTTCTCAGCTGTTCACGTCATTGTCCCGAGGGATAAAGAAGAAGAAGCTCTTCTTGCCGCGCGTGAAGCAGGTGCTCAGGGAGTGACGATCATGCAGGCCTACGGTATGGGACTTGATAAGATGGAAAACTTCTATAATCGACTGCCACATGAGGAGACCGATTCAAATCTGATGTTTATCACACCTACGAAAAATGTAGACCGCATTATCAAAAACATCATGGATAAGCTTGATCTGATTGTCGGCGGAGCAGGGATCACCTATGCCTATCCGATCTCGCATCTTAAAGGTGTTACCCTCAAAATTGCAGATTTATAGGGCTTGGGGCTCCCTACAAAATCTCTTTTTCCATATATACGAAAAAATAATACATTATTAACCTAATTTTTGTTAGAATAGCCAAATTTTATAAAAAGGCTATATCCCTATGATGGACGTTGTAGAAATCCAGAAAATATTACCACATAGATATCCCCTACTGTTGATTGATAGAGTTACTGATATTGTGAATGATGAGAAACTTTTAGGCTATAAAAATGTCAGTATTGGCGAACAGGTGTTTGAAGGACATTTTCCGGGTCATCCGATTTATCCTGGTGTTATGATTCTTGAAGGTATGGCGCAGGCCGGTGGTATCCTTGCATTCAAAAGTATGGACATGACAGAAGAGGAAGCAGCTGAGAAAGTTGTCTACTTTATGAGTATCGATAAGGCCAAGTTCCGTAATCCGGTACGTCCGGGAGACAGACTTGAATATGAGATCTCTGTTATCAAACATAAGGGTGCTATCTGGGTACTTCAAGGTAAGGCCTATGTTGACGGAAACCTGGTTTCCGAAGCAGAACTTAAAGCTATGGTAGTAGACAAGTAATCAATATGAGTATGATATCTGATAAGGCCATTATAGAAGATGGTGCACAAATCGGCGAGAATGTTTCCATCGCTCCTTATGCCTTTGTATCATCTGAAGCAGTGATCGGCGAGGGAACGACAATTGCACAAGGTGCATGTATTTACGGCAAGACGACGATAGGTAAGAACAACCGTATCTTTTCCCATGCGGTTTTAGGTTCAGTTCCTCAGGATCTGAAATATAACGGAGAAGAGGTCGAACTGATCATCGGTGATAACAATACCATTCGGGAGTTCACGCTTTTTAATCCGGGTACAGCCGGAGGCGGTTCCAAGACGATCATCGGTTCGCATAATCTGTTTATGGGATATGTGCATGTAGGACATGATTCGATTATCGGTTCACATTGTATCTTTGCCAATGCGGCAACGATTGCGGGACACGTTGAGATCGGTGATCATGTCGTGATCGGTGGGATGACACCGGTACACCAGTTTGTACATATCGGTGATTATGCGATGGTGGCCGGCGCATCGGCACTTTCACAGGATGTCCCTCCTTTTTGTATGGCAGAAGGAAACCGTGCAGGTCTAAGAGGCTTGAACCTTACTGGCTTGCGCCGTAAGTTGGAACGTGATGATATCAATGAACTGAAATCAGCTTATCGAGAACTTTTTGAGAAGGGACGTCCGCTTAAAGATGCTGCTCAAGAGCTTCTGGATGGGACGGCAAATCATCATGTAAAAGAGCTTGCCAATTTCGTTATCAAGACAAAACGCGGAATAGCATTTGAAAGGAAGGGCAATGATTCATAGAAATTGTAGCTTTTGTGAAGCGATAGAAACAGAAGAAAATCCACTGATAGCTGGTAATGGTGTCTATATTTGTAAAAATTGTGTGATCTCGGCCTATCGTATTATGTTCGGCGATGATATCGTTGAAAGCGAAGAGGGTGTGGTGGCACCGACGCATGATGGCAAATTGATGACGCCAAAGGAGATGAACGCTTTCTTGGGTGAGTATGTTATCGGGCAGGAAAATGCACGTAAACTTTTATCGGTAGCCGTTTATAATCATTACAAACGTATTTTCAAACAGCATGAAGTCGAAGAAGACGATACTGAGATAGCAAAATCAAATATTTTACTGATCGGGCCGACAGGATCAGGAAAGACACTTTTAGCCCAGACGATCGCCCGTGTCCTTAATGTACCTTTGGCCATTGCCGATGCTACCTCTTTGACAGAAGCCGGTTATGTGGGTGAAGATGTGGAGAATATTCTGACACGTCTGCTACAAGCGGCAGACGGGGATGTGGAACGTGCAGAACAGGGTATTTTGTTTATTGATGAGATCGACAAGATCGCACGTATGAGTGAGAACCGCTCGATTACCCGTGATGTATCGGGAGAGGGTGTTCAGCAGGCACTCTTGAAAATCATCGAAGGTGCTCAGGTGAATCTCCCTCCCAAGGGCGGACGCAAACATCCGAACCAAGAGTTCGTCTCCATGGACACTTCAGGCATCCTCTTTATCTGTGGTGGAGCTTTTGATGGCATGAAAGACATCCTTAAACGCAAACAAGGCTCCAACGTTCTTGGATTTGGACATGAGAAAAAGTCCAAAGACGAGCAGGAACCGACGTATGATATGGTAGAACCGGATGATCTGGTACAGTACGGATTGATCCCTGAATTGATCGGCCGTTTACCAATAATCGCTACACTTAGCGAGATCGAAGAAGAGGCGATGGTGCAGATCCTGACAGAGCCTAAAAACTCATTGACACGTCAATACAAAAAACTTTTTGCTATTGATAATGTTGAGTTGAATTTTGAAGAAGATGCCTTAAGAGCAATCGCGAAGAAAGCGATTGAACGCAAAACAGGAGCTCGCGGTCTTCGTTCGATCATGGAAGAGATGATGATAGATGTGATGTACGAGCTTCCTGAATATGCAGGTTATGAAGTCGTGATCACCAAAGAGATGGTAGAAGGTGGAGAGAAACCGATCTATATCAAAAATAATAACAAGAAAAAAATAGCGTAGGATAAATATGATTTTTAATAAATTTGTAGGACTTTTTTCAAGTGACCTTTCAATTGACTTGGGAACAGCGAATACTTTGGTGATTGCCAAAGGTAAAGGGATCATTATCAATGAACCTTCGGTTGTCGCTGTTAAAACAGAACGTTTCGGTCATCAAAAAGTTTTAGCGGTAGGGCGTGAAGCAAAAGAGATGGTCGGTAAGACACCGGGTAATATCAAAGCAATCCGTCCGATGAAAGACGGGGTCATTGCAGACTTTGACATGACAGAGAAAATGATCCGTAAGTTCATTCAAAAGGCCCATGGACGTTCAGCTCTTATCTCACCGCGTATTATTATCTGTGTGCCTTACGGGCTCACACAGGTAGAACGTAAAGCAGTACGTGAATCGGCACTGTCTGCAGGTGCACGTGAGGTCTTCTTGATTGAAGAGCCTATGGCAGCAGCTATTGGTGCAGGCATCGATATCCGTGAACCTCAGGGGAACCTGGTTGTTGACATCGGTGGCGGTACGACGGAGATCGGTGTTGTCTCGCTTGGAGGACTAGTACTTTCCAAGTCCATTCGTGTAGCGGGAGATAAGATCGATCAGGCGATCGTTGATTATGTTAAACGTAAATATAACCTTCTTATCGGTGAGCGTTCAGCGGAAGAGATCAAGATCGCTATCGGTACAGCTATGCCTTTGGATGAAGAGTTAACAATGATCGTAAATGGACGTGATCAGGTCGAAGGGCTTTTGAGTTCGATCGAGCTTACAAGTGAAGATGCCCGTGAAGCGATGCGTGATCCGTTGAAAGAGATCGGAGAGGCACTGCGTGACGTACTTGAAATCATGCCTCCTGATCTTGCAGGTGATATTGTAAATCACGGGATCATTCTTACCGGAGGTGGAGCATTGATCCGCCAGCTGGACAAGTTCTTGTCTGAGCTTATAAAAATCCCTGTATATGTTGCAGATGAACCACTTCTTGCCGTTGCAAAGGGTACAGGTCGTGCACTTGAAGAGATAGACCTACTTCAGGAGCTCTTCGAGCATGAATAGGGAGCTGGTTGGTTTTCTTTTTATCGCCTTTGGAATTCTTATTGGTGTTTTAAAGTTTACTAACTGGGTTCAAGACCCCTTTGTCGGGGCACTTAATGGAGTCAAGAGCTTCTATCATGAGAGTGTTGAGAGTGTCAATAACTCTATTGACGAACACTTTGATCAACAAGATACCATCATCAAACTTCGTGCTGAGAACAAAGAGTACAAAAAGAACCATCTCCTTGCCCAAGAGTTTGCTGTCGAACTCAACAGTATGTTCAAAGAGCATAATTCCGGACTGGAGATCTCTCCGAAAGTACAGCTTGTCAAAACGCTCTCGTATGCCAAATTTGGTGATATAAACAGAGTTTGGCTGGATATGAAAGATTATAATACCTCAAAGGTCTATGGACTGGTTAGTGAAGGTGTAAGTGCGGGTATTGTTACCTTTAATCATGGCCAGCCCATGGCACTGCTTAATTCGGATTATAAATGTTCTTATACAGTATATATAGGCAAGAAAAGAGCACCGGGTATCGTGCATGGAAAAAACACCAAAGAGATGGTCGTAGAGTTTATCCCCAACTGGATCAAACTCGAGGTTGGCGACGAGGTCTATACCAGTGGATTGGACAATCTTTTCTTTTCGGGCTTGAAGGTGGGAAAAGTACTGGAGATCACACAATCACAAGGGTTTCAAAATGCCCGTATTGAACCATATTTTGATGTTACCCAGCCTGAATATTTTCATGTGATAATGAAGCGATATTAAATGGCTGCAGTCCTTGAATTACTTTCAGAGCTGATTGAAAGAACCAAGGTTTTACAAGAAGAGAACAAGGCCTTGAAAGAAGAACTCAAAAAGCTCCAGTTACCGGAGGATAAGATTCCAAAAAAAACCTCAAAACCCCAAAAAAAAGAGTCGACTCCCACACTGTTTTGATCTATTTCCTCTTCAAACAGTAACACTTTAGTACCCTAGATAGAAGGAGTGCTTATAATTTTTATCATATCTCTTGTTTTTATCAACAAACTCATCCATTTTTAAGTGCTTAATCGATATAATCAACAAATTTTTTATGAACATTTATTAAAGGGTCCTAATGCCAAAAAGAGACGATATAAAAACCATTTTACTGATCGGTTCGGGACCGATCATTATTGGACAAGCCTGTGAGTTTGATTACTCGGGAACTCAAGCGGTAAAAACGCTAAAAGAGCTTGGATATCGTGTAGTATTGATCAACTCTAATCCTGCGACCATTATGACTGACCCTGAGTTCGCAGATAGAACCTATGTTGAGCCGATCACACCGGAAATCATTGCAAAGATCATCAAAAAAGAGAATGTGGATGCTATCTTACCGACTATGGGTGGACAGACTGCATTGAATGCTGCGATGACGATGTACGAACAGGGAATGCTTGAAGGTATTGAGTTTCTAGGTGCCCGTCCTGAAGCGATTACCAAAGGTGAAGACAGACAGGCTTTTAAAGAAGCGATGATCAAGATCGGAATGGATCTTCCCCATTCCCGTTATGCTTATAACATGGACGAGGCATTGGCTGCGGCTGAAGAGATAGGTTTTCCAATCATTATTCGTGCCTCGTTTACGCTTGCCGGCGGTGGTTCAGGTGTGGCATATAACATAGACGAGTATAAGATTTTGGCACAGCGCGGTCTGGATGAGAGCCCGATCTCAGAGATCCTTGTAGAAGAGTCTCTTCTTGGTTGGAAAGAGTACGAGATGGAAGTCATCCGGGATAAAGAGGACAACTGTATTATTATCTGTTCGATCGAGAACTTTGATCCGATGGGTGTGCATACCGGTGACTCGATCACGGTCGCTCCTGCATTGACCCTGACGGATAAAGAGTATCAGCGTATGCGTGATGCTTCTTTTGATATTTTAAGAGAGATCGGTGTCGATACCGGTGGATCGAATGTACAGTTCTCTGTTGATTCGAAGACGGGGCGAATGATCGTTATCGAGATGAACCCTAGGGTTTCTCGTTCGTCTGCTTTGGCATCCAAGGCGACAGGGTATCCTATCGCCAAGGTTGCAACACTGCTTGCAGTCGGATATACGCTTGATGAGATCAAAAATGACATCACAGGTACTGCAGCCTCTTTTGAACCGGTGATCGATTACGTGGTGACGAAGGTACCGCGTTTTACTTTTGAGAAGTTCCCGGAAGCAGACAGTACGCTTACAACAGGAATGAAGTCTGTGGGTGAAGCGATGGCTATTGGCCGTACCTTCAAAGAGTCCTTCCAAAAAGCTTTATGTTCTCTTGAGGAGGGATATAGCGGTTTTGATTGTGTTGAAGGGGATATGGATTTTATCAAGCATGAGATCCGTCGTCCTAATGCGAAGCGTATGCTGTACGTAGCGGAAGGTTTCCGACGCGGACTTACTCACGAGGAGATCTTTGATCTGTGTAAGATCGACCCGTGGTTCCTATACCAGCTTGAAGAGTTGGTCGCACTAGAGAAGACGATGGATATTGATATCCTGAATGATGAAGTGCGTTTTAGAAAGGCGAAGACAGACGGTTTTTCGGATAAGAAAATTGCGCAGCACATCAACCGAAATTCAAATATCTCTCAAACAGAGAATGATGTTTACAATGCCCGTAAACGTTTGGGGATACATCTTGAATATAACGAAGTAGACACCTGTGCAGCAGAGTTTGAATCACTTACACCATATCTTTATTCGACTACCAATGTGACCAAACTTCCGAGTGTTACGAACCGTGTAGATGCGGACAAGAAGAAAGTGATGATACTTGGTGGGGGACCTAACCGTATCGGTCAGGGTATCGAGTTTGATTACTGTTGTGTACATGCAGCCTTTGCCCTTAAAGAGATGGGTATTGAGAGCATTATGTACAACTGTAATCCTGAGACAGTCTCTACAGATTATGATACATCAGATGTACTCTATTTTGAACCGATTGACTTTGAACATGTACGTGAAGTGATCGAGTATGAACAGCCAGACGGGATTATTGTACATTTCGGTGGGCAAACACCGCTGAAACTTGCCAATCCATTGACTGCTATCGGTGCAAAGATCTCCGGTACGCCAGCTAAGGTGATCGACCTGGCAGAAGATAGAGAGAAGTTTGCGGCTTTTGTCGAAGCCAATGGCCTTAAACAGCCAAACAATGGTCTCGCAACGACAAAAGAACAGGCAGTCGCAATTGCGGAAGAATTGACCTACCCGGTATTGGTGCGTCCATCATTCGTACTTGGCGGACGTGCGATGCGTATTGTTTACAATGAGGAAGAGCTACGTACCTATATGGATGAAGCAGTGTCTGTCTCCAATGATGCACCGGTTCTTGTTGACAAGTTCCTGGATCAGGCTGTTGAGCTGGATGTAGATGCCATTTGTGACGGTACAGATGTCTATATCGGTTCCGTTATGCAGCATATTGAAGAGGCCGGTATTCACTCGGGTGATTCGGCATGTTCACTTCCTCCGGTAAACTTGTCTGAAGAGCTCAAAGTGCAGGTCGAACAGCAGACAAAGACAATTGCGATGGGACTTGGTGTAATTGGTTTGCTGAATATCCAGTATGCGATTTATCAAAACGAGATCTATCTGATCGAGGTGAATCCGCGTGCTTCACGTACGGTGCCTTTTGTCTCCAAGGCAACAGGTATCCCATTGGCGAAGGTAGCAACCCGTGTCATGATGGGTGATTCATTGAGAAACGCTTTGGCATTCTACGATAACTATGAGGTTGTTACCGAAGAGAACGGATTATTGAAACCGCGTCTTAAGGATCATATTGCGCTTAAAGAAGCGGTCTTTCCATTCAATAAACTGTATGGAGCCGATCTTGTACTTAGCCCGGAGATGAAGTCAACGGGAGAGGTCATGGGTATTTCCAAGAATTTTGGTACTTCCTTTGCGAAGTCCCAGATGGCAGCGGGCAATATCATCCCAACGGAAGGGAAATGTTTCCTCTCATTTATTGATATGGATAAGGAACATGCACCGGAGATAGCAAGAGGATTGAGTGAAAACGGTATCAAGCTTATCGCGACCAAGGGGACAGCTGAAGTAATTAATGCCGCAGGGATCGAGTGTGAGTCTGTATTGAAGATCTCTGAGGGACGTCCAAATATTGAAGATGTCATGACCAATGGAGAGATTGCCCTGGCGATCAATACCTCGGATAATAAAACGGCGAAGGAGGATGCGGTTAAGATCCGTCAGATCGTCCTTCGCAGAGGTATCCCTTATTTTACGACTCTTTCAGCTGCAAGAGCGGCCATCGAAGCCCTTGGACAGATGAAAAACGAGAACTGGAATGAACCGGTCCCATTACAAGACTATCTTGACTGATACTATGAAACACGCCCTGGCTAAGAGAGTCTTCTTGGTCCAAACGGATACAACCGTTGGTTTTTTATCCCAAGACCATGCGCGCCTGGCCAAGATCAAAGAACGTCCCGTTGAAAAGCCTTTTGTAGAGGTCACTTCCTCCCTTAAAAACCTGAAAGCAATGACCCGTGTGCCGAATATGCATAAAAACAGGGTGAGAAGAGCCAGCAAGAGTACCTTTGTACATATTAACGCAAAAGCGATCCGTGTGGTCAAAGATGAAGAACATGCTGCATTCATAGCACCTTTTGGATGGTTCTATTCCACTTCTGCCAATGAAAAATCCCTCTCCTATACGCAGGAGTTTGCTTTTGCAAATTCAGATATAATAGTTGAGACTAAGGCGGGTCTGTTTGAAGGTGAAGCCTCAACGATCTCCAAGCTTTACAGACGAAAGATACAAAGGTTGCGATAATGGGAACTAAGTTGATGACAGCATTGGCTGCCGGTGCGTTTTTTACCTTTTTTTTGGATTTCTTCTTTATTCTGGGACTCTTTTTGAACTATATCGAGGCTCAGGATATCGCCGTATATTATAATGTCCTTTTTGCCGATCACCAATCTTACCTTCTCTTCTTCAGCGGTGTTGTTGTCTTTGGATATCTTTTTGTCTTTTTTCCAAGTACAAAGATAGCGAGTATCATCTTTGCCGTCTGTTTCGCAATTGTCAATCTGACCCAGATCCCAAAGATCGGGATGTATGTTGGAGAAGTAGTATTTATGCAGGATAATCAGGTCATTGACGATGGCAAACATACGTATATCGGGAAAATCGTCTATGACGGCAGAGATGATATCTGGTTTTATGATGATGAGATCCAAAGGATCGTTCAAATTCATAAAGACACAATAAAAAAATAATTAAGGATTGAAATGAGCAAATTTGAAACCTTAGGATCAGCTATTGGCCTAGGAAGTATGAGTCTTGTCGTGATGAGTGCATTAAGTGGTTGTACAGGTGCTGAACAGCAAGAACCCAAGAACCGTTTTCTGATCATCGAACAGACGGCAGCCGGGAAATATAATGTAATAGAAGAAGTACCGACAGATGGCCCTTCACGCGCGATCATTCGTGAACGGGATGAAAATGGAAGGGTCACAGAGCGTCTGATGAGTGAAGAAGAGATGCGTACTTTGGCACAACAGGAATATGAAAGATATCAAAAGGGCACTTCCGAGACAACACAAAACAATCCTGAAGGAATGGGCTTGGCAGGAACGATTTTGGCAGTCGCGGCAGGATCATTGCTTGGAAATATGATTGCAAATCAATTGATGGGGAATAAGAACTTCTCTCAAAACTCCAATATGGTCAACAAGTCGGCCTACCATGCACAAAAGAAGGCGGCAACATCGGGTTCTAAAAAAAGTTTCTTTTCTAAAAAGTCTACCTCAAGCGGAACGACATCAAGTTGGGGCGGATGATACATACACGTAAGATTAAACCTATTGATAATGCTACGCTTGAGGAGATAGGATTTACCTGGCATACAGATAATGACGGGAGTTCATATATCGCTGATGAACTTGTAGAGATCACCTCTGCTCAAGCGGAAGCCTATTATACTGCTGCGAACGAACTTTATGATATGTATGTCGAAGCGGCTGAATATGTGATCGAGAATGATCTGTTCTTTGAGTTGGGTATCCCGTATAACCTTGTGGAAATGATCAAAAAGTCCTGGGAGAACGATGTGCACTGGCACCTGTACGGACGTTTTGACTTTGCAGGGGGTATAGATGGTCAACCCATTAAACTGATTGAGTTCAATGCAGATACCCCTACAGGCCTCTTTGAAACAGCAATCCTTCAGTGGGCCATGCTTAAGGTAAACGAACTGGATGAAGAGAAACAGTTTAATACCGTGTATGAATCTATATCTGAGAACTTCAGAAGGCTCATCACACTGTTTGATGATACTTCTTTGTTTGAGGAACGCTATGAGGGCTGGAGAATACTTTTCTCTTCCATAGAAGGGATTGATGAAGAAGAAGTGACGACAAAGCTGCTGAAACGAATGGCGGATGATGCCGGTTACATTACCGGTTTTGAGTTTTTGCATCAGGTACAATTTGATGAAGAGAGTATCTCAGACGCAAGAGGACAGGACTATGAGTATTGGTTCAAGCTTTTCCCATGGGAAGATATCGCCATAGAAGAGGGTGAACTCGCGCTTATTTTGCAGAAGATCATGGAGTCACAATCAGCGATAATCCTTAACCCGGCCTATACCCTGCTTTTTCAGTCCAAGGGCATGTTGAAGATATTGTATGAACTTTTCCCGGATTCACCCTATCTGCTTGAATGCGGATATGAACCGCTTCAGGGTAAGGCATATGTAGAGAAGAAAGTATTCGGACGCGAGGGAGCAAACACTACTTATGTCAATGCGGACGGCTCGATAGCAGCCCAGACCGAAGGTGAGTACGGGCATTACAAATCGGTTTATCAAGAAGCCGTTGCCTTTCCTCAAGATGAAAGAGGGGAGCATTATCAAGCAGGTGTCTTTTTTGCTTATGAAGCGTGTGGCTTAGGCTACAGAAGGGGAGGAAAGATCCTGGACAATATGAGCAAGTTTGTAGGACATATTATCACGTGATGGTTGGTAAAGAGTAAGAGACTACTCTTGTTCCAGCATCTCTTTGTAGGTGAGTTCTATTGACTTGATATCCATACGTTTTGGAACCTTACGTGAAGCGATATATCCGACAATCTCACCATTCTCGTCAAGCTTGGGTACGATATTGACGATCACCCAGTAGAATTTCCCGTCTTTGCGAAGGTTCTTGACATAGCCTTCCCAGATCTTCCCGCTTTGAATCGTCTTCCACATTTGATCAAAGGCGGCTTTGGGCATATCCGGGTGACGTAAAATATTGTGTGGTTGACCAACAGCTTCTTCTTTGGAATAGCCTGACATCTCTACAAACTTGCGGTTTACATAGGTGATGACACCCTTCGTGTCTGTTTCAGATATAAGACTTCTTCCATCGAATAAAACCTCTTCATTTACCGGTGTTGGTCGTGTCATATTTTTCCCCTGTGTCATTTTTTATTGAATAAAAATATCATATTTTTGTCATTTTATCGAAAAAAAGTTAAATTTCTATACAAGTCTAGTTTTTCTTGCTTAACAGATGTTTTCCATTTAAAGATGCTTTGTAAAGGCTTTGGTATAATACGCGCAATTACTGTAAAAATGGTGGTCTATGTTAGCTGATGACGTCAACGCGCTTTTAAACGATAAGAAACTCCTACTTACTGAGATCTACTTCAAACTTCAAGAACATTTTGAACAGAAGTATGGCGAACATACGGTGGTCTTTATGGAAATAGGGACCTTTGTCGAGGTGTATGAGGTCAATAATGATGAGTTGAAGATCGGTAAGGCCAAAGAGATGGCGGAGCTTTTGAACATTCAGCTGACCAAGAAGAACAAAACCATTGTGGAAAACTCTGTCAAAAACCCTCTGCTTGCCGGAGTGCCTACCATCTCCTTTGAACGTTACCTTAACCGTCTGATCCAAGAGAAAAAGTATACGATCATCTATATCAAACAACGAGGCGAACCGCCAAAGGTGTCACGTTACGTAGCGCAGATCATCTCTCCGGGAACCAACTTTGATTACACGACCGATAGCGAGGATAACTATATCGTATCCCTGCTCGTAGATAAACATAAAGAGATATATTCTATCGGCTATTCCGCTAT
>JBFEXS010000030.1:0-20124 GCA_041562555.1 Sulfurimonadaceae bacterium | reverse complement strand
GCATCCAGTGAGGGGATCAATACCTGTTTCTCCTCCATGTATCCGGAACACACCAAGATATAAGGGCTTATCCTTGTTTCTTCCGTATCTTTATACTCATAAAAATTGACATATGTGGGCGAAGGTGCCTTGCGTAAATGCATCCCCATGTCCTGAAGATAGCGTTTGAGCAGATGCATGGACTTCTGCTTACTTGCTTGCACATATACATCTGAAGCCTCATATTCATGTCTCTGTTCATCTGCTTTAACGGGGATCGTCAAACGAAACAGACTCCCTTTTCCCAGGTCACTCTCAACCTCTATCTTCCCACCCATCATATTGCATAATCGGTGCGAAATAGCCAAGCCCAGGCCTGTTCCCCCATATTTTCTGGTAGTGGAGCCTTCCGCCTGCTCAAAGGCGGAAAACACACGGTCGATCGAGGCCTTGTCAATGCCGCATCCGCTATCTTTTACACTGATAGCCAAATTGTTTTCAAGCATCTTTATCGTCACTGAGATCTGCCCGTGTTCAGGTGTGAACTTAAGCGCATTACTCAAAAAGTTACTCAAGATCTGTTTGATCCTGACCGCATCGGCTTGTACATGAACAGGCAAACGGGGATCAATATAGGTCAGATACTCAATATTTTTTTCAAACATCTTTGAACTAAACAGCTCCAAGACGTTTGCAAACTCCTGCATTGGATCAAATTCATGGGGATCAATATGGAGTTTTCCCTCTTTTATCTTGGCAAAATCCAAGATATCCCCGATGATGGTCAAAAGATTCTTCCCACTGCTGTCGATCACATCCAGATAATGGGCATTCTCGCTGTCTGTGATCCGCTTTCGCAATACGCTTACGAATCCCAGGATAGCATTCAGAGGTGTACGGATCTCATGGGACATATTTGCCAAAAACTGATCTTTGATCTTCTCGGCCTGCAGAGCAGTATCCCGTGAACGAATAAGTTCGGTCACATCATAGGCAATCGACAGATACTCTTCTATGCGTCCGTTTAAATCCAACATAGGGACTATCGTCGATTCCGTATAGTATATATCACCCCGCTTTGACTTGTGTGCGATCACCCCGTTAAATGTCTTCTTCCTGCCCAACTGTTCCCATATCTCGTCACAAAGGGCCGCAGTCTCATGATCTTCACATAACCCGCGTGCGCTCATACCGATCAATTCCTCCCGAGCATACCCGCTAATTTTCGAAAACAGTGGATTGACATAGGTGATCCTTCCCCTCGGATCACTCTTGGACACGATAGCACTATGCTCGATGGCCGTATTGTATGCTTCAAAACGATGTTTATGTTTCTGTGTTTCCCGTTGAGCCTTATATATGCGGCCTGAATATTGATCCAATACACCGGAAAAGTTCAGATCAAAGACATAAGAGACGTCATCAAACAGTGTCTTATTGATCCTCCCGAGATCAAACAGAACATCCAGCATCGATCTACGAAAATGGGTACAGATCAAAAAAAGCTCGGAGGAAGAGACATCATGCTCTTTTAAGTAATCAAGGAACTGTGCCATCACAGGACAATCACCAATCTGTGTCTCTCCTTTGACAACACCTACATAATAATTAAAAATTGCAGAGGCATAGGTGTCTACAAAATACTCCTGTTGCAACCCATGCGATTTCAAGATGGAATCCACCTCATCAAAGGAAACCCACTGCTGCAAAATACGATCTTTGGAATCAATTAAAACATCTATCTCTTTCTCTAACTGGGCAATAGGTTTCATAACGTGTCTTCTGATTAATTTATATAAAATTCTACTATCAATATTAACCAAAGTCAGAAAATCAGAACTTAAAAAAAATATTTAAACAGATGCGTTACAATAGCCTCCTGTATTGCCCAAGGAGATTTATGCGATTTTTTGCCCTTTTGATACCTGTATTTTTATTTGCTTCCGCCTTTCATGATGAACAAAAGATCCAAGAGATCAGCTCCTCCGTCGTCAAGATCTTTACTGTATCTGTCAAACCGAACTATTACCAACCCTGGCAGATGCGCACACAAAAGTTTTCTACCGGCTCAGGCGTTATCATCGACAAGAAACGTATTCTTACCGCGGCCCATGTCGTTGCGAACGGTGTTTATCTTGAAGTCAAAAAAACAGCTAATCCAAAAAAGTTCATTGCCCATGTACAATGGATCTCCCATGAAGCGGATCTCGCACTCTTGGAGGTCGAGGATGAGAGTTTCTTTAAGGATACGAAGGCTTTGAAAATAGGAGGCATGCCCCATCGTCAAGACGGGGTCGCTGTATATGGCTACCCCCAGGGCGGGAATGAGATTTCTATCACCCAGGGGATCATCTCCCGCATCGAACAGACCGTCTATGTCCATAGTGATTTTGATCTTTTAGCACTGCAAATCGATGCCGCTATCAATCCCGGAAACAGCGGGGGACCTGTTTTTGATCAGGAAGGGAAAATCATTGGTATCGCGATGCAATCACTCTCATCCGCAGATAACATCGGATACCTTGTGCCCACCCCCGTCATCAAACATTTCTTGGATGACATCAAAGATGGACAGTATGATGGATTTGCCGATGACGGACTCTATATACAGACCATGGAGAACAAGACCCTCAAAGCCCATTACAAGATGGGTGAGCGTACGGGGGTACTTATCACGAACATCATTCCCGGAAGCTCTTCGGACGGCCATCTGAAAAAAAATGATGTCCTCTTGCAGATTGACGGGGTGAATGTCTCTGACGATGCGACCATACTTCTGAAGGAAAACGGCCGGGTTGCCGCCAATTACCTTATCCGGTCCCATCATATCAATGAAGACTTTGAGGTCACCATCTTGCGCGGGGGAGAAGAGATGAAACTCAAGATTCCGTCCAAACCCCCTGTCTCCCTTATCGGGTTCGAACATGACAAACGGCCCCAGTATTACATCTTTGGCGGTATCGTCTTTATGCCTTTGACAAAAAACTATCTTTTTGAATGGGGAAGAAATTGGGTGCAAAAGGCACCTATCCGTTTTGTCGATCTTGTAAAAAATGGAAACTTTCCCACTCCCGAATACAAAGAGGTCGTCTTTTTACACTCAATCTTGGCCGACAGGGAAAATGCCGGATATGAGCTGGCCCATATCATTGTCACTGAAGTCAACGGCATCACCATACGCTCCTTCGGTCATTTCGTTGACCTTATACAAAACACCCCTGCAAAAGAGATCAAGATCACCCTTCAAGGCGGAAGCCATATAATCCTGGATAAGGAAAAGGCCCAAGATGCCAACATGCGCCTGCTTCAACGCTACGGGATCAAAGAGAGTGCCTACCTGCAATGACCTATATTCTATGTGCCTTTGAAAGTGAGGCGAGAGCACTCATCGATACCTACAGACTTCATAAGGAACAGTCCGAACCCTTTGCCGTATTTGCTAACAGCAAGATCTGCCTGATCATTTCCGGTCTTGGTCAGGAGAATGCTAAAGGGGCGAGCCGATATCTTCTTGAACAATTTGCCCCTTCCTATCAAGACAGTCTGATCAACCTCGGGATCTGTGCTGCCCAAGAGCAGTTTGAGATAGGCACATTATTACAGATCAAGACCCTCAGAAATGCGCAGGCAGACTACTCTCTGTCCTGCGGCGCCTCCCATATCCCTTGTGTCTCCTGCCTTAGCACCTCTACGGTACAGGAAAAAAGTATTCAGGAGGATATTGCGGAGATGGAAGCCTTTAGTATCTTTGAATCTCTCCAAGAGCACTTTGCCCCGGAGAACATACGGTTTTTTAAAGTGGTATCTGATCATTTCAAACCCTTTATCCCAAAAAAACAGCTTGTGATTTCACTGATTCAAGCCCATATCAAGACCTTAAAATCAGAGATCGAATTACTTCAAGGAGACAGTCATGCCAATTAAAACAGCTCTGGTAACAGGAAGCAGTTCGGGCATCGGAAAAGCGATCACCGAAAAACTGCTGCAATTAGGCTATCACGTCTATGGGATTTCCCGGCGGGAACAAGAACCGCTAAAAAACTTTCATCCCATTCGATGCGACATCACCGACACCCCTTCACTGGAAAAGAACCTTACATCCCTGAGTAAGTCGCAAGGGATTGATCTCTATATCCATAGCGCAGGCATAGGAAAATTTGAACCCCATGAAGAGCTGAGTGTCGCTATGCTGAAGCAAATCATCGATACAAACCTGACCGCACCCGTCATTATCACATCCCTGCTGTTACGGTCACTGAAAAAAAGCAAAGGGACTATTATCAATATCACCTCCATTGAAGCTCTCAAAGCGTCTAAGTTCTCCGCAGCCTATTCTGCATCAAAAGCAGGATTGCATCATTTTGGTTCCTCCCTCTTTGAAGAGGTACGAAAATCCGGTGTAAACGTTGTCTCTATCCATCCGGACCTCACACAGACACCTTTTTTTGATACCCTTCATTTCGAACCTAACGAGGATGATCAGATGCATCTTAAACCTGAAGACATTGCCGAAGCCGTTGAAGACATACTCAACATGCGCGAAGGTGTCAATATCACCGAACTCACTATTCGTCCCCGATACTTCGGCATACGTAAAAAATAAACCTTAATCATGGTATATTTTTTGCTTGTATTGCACACTTATGAACTAAGGATCCAAATATGTTAGATGGTGCGAATATTCTTATAACCGGTGGGACAGGAAGCTTTGGAAAGCAATACGTCCGTACGATTCTGCAACGGTATAAACCCAATAAGATCATCATCTACTCCCGCGATGAGCTCAAACAGTATGAGATGGCCCAGAAATACAATGACCCGTGTATGCGCTATTTTATTGGAGATATCCGGGATCGTGAGCGCCTCGAAAAAGCGATGAACGGCGTCACTCATGTCGTACATGCAGCTGCCTTGAAACATGTTCCTATCGCGGAATACAATCCGATGGAATGTATCAAGACAAATGTCAACGGTGCACAGAATGTCATTGATGCCGCCATCAAATGCGGAGTAAAAAAAGTCATTGCTCTTTCAACGGACAAGGCATCAAGTCCGATCAACCTCTATGGAGCGACAAAACTCGCTTCGGACAAGCTTTTCGTTGCTGCAAATAATATCAAAGGAGACAAGGACATCCAGTTTGCCGTTGTGCGCTACGGTAATGTTCTTTGTTCGCGAGGCTCCGTTATCCCCTATTTCAAAAAACTGGTTGAAGAGGGGGCGAGTGAGCTTCCGATTACTGATCCGAAGATGACCCGTTTTTGGATCACCTTACAAGAAGGCGTTGACTTTGTCCTTAAAAACTTTCAACGCATGCAGGGTGGAGAGATCTTCATCCCGAAGATCCCTTCCATGACCATGGAAGATATGGCCACGGCAGTCTTCCCGGATATGAAACAGACAACTGTCGGCCTGAGACCGGGTGAGAAGATGCATGAAGCGATGTGCGCCGAAGGAGACTCTCACCTCACCCTGGAGTTTGAAGATCATTATGTTATTCAGCCAAGCATACAATTTACTCACCAAGTGGATTTCTCTGTCAATGGCCTGGGAGAGAAGGGGAAATCTGTTGAACTTGGATTTGACTATAACTCCAAAGAAAACACGATCTGGCTTAACGGAGCACAACTTCTTGAAAAAATCAAACAGACAGAACTTGAAGAGAAATGATCCCCTATAGCACGCAGTTAATCGACGAAGATGACATCCAAGCTGTTGTCGATGTTTTAAAGAGTTCTCACCTTACCCAAGGAAAACAGGTCGAAGCGTTCGAGCAGGCCCTGTGTGACTACACCGGAGCAAAATATGCCGTCACCTTCAACTCCGCCACCTCTGCGCTGTTGGGTGCCTATGATACGGCCGGTATCGGTGAGGGAGACGAGATCATCACAACCCCCATCTCCTTTGTCGCCACTTCCAATATGGCCATTACCCTGGGTGCGACACCTGTGTTTTGTGATGTAAAGCTCGATGGCAATATCGATGAACGTATGATTGAAAAACATATCACCGACAAGACCAAAGCCATTGTCCCCGTTGACTTCGGAGGAAAGGTCGTCAACCTTCCCAAGATCCAGGAAATCGCCGATAGACACAAGCTTCTAGTCATCGAAGATGCCTGCCATGCCCTTGGCTCATCCATTGACGGAAAAAAGATCGGTGCGATCTCGGACATGACGGTCTTCTCCTTTCATGCCATCAAACCCATTACGACAGGAGAAGGCGGTGCCGTCGTGACAAACAATGAAGCCTATGCCGAAAAACTACGCCGGTTTCGCTCTCACGGCATCATCAAAAAACAGTTTTGGAATATGGACATGATCGAGATGGGGCACAATTTTCGTCTTACGGATATCGCAGCTGCTCTGGGTCTGTCCCAGATCAAAAAACTCGATGCTTTCATCCAAAAACGAGATGAGATAGCCCACTACTATGATGAGCGTTTCAAGGGACACAAACTTTTTCAGACCATTTCCATACCGACGAATGAGGTCTCTGCCAGACATCTATACCCTATCACCCTTATCCCTGAACTCCAGTGCCCCAAAGAAGAGATCTTCGCCGCATTGCATGAAAAAGGGATCGGTGTCCAGGTACACTACAAACCTATCCATCAAAACAGCTTTTACATTCAGAAATATGGGAAACAGCATTTCAGTGTTGCTGAAGACTTTTACCGCTCAGAGCTCTCTCTTCCATGTCATCAGAAGATGTCTCTTGACGATGCCAAGTTCGTTGCGGACACCTTTTTGGAGATCCTTGATGCGTATGCTATTCGGGGGTGTTCTTTCTAATGAATGTCGCCATTATCCCTGCACGGGGCGGGAGTAAACGTATCCCCCGAAAAAACATCAAGTCTTTTTGTGGAAAGCCGATGATCGCGTATTCCATAGAAGCCGCAATCAACAGCAAGCTCTTTGATCGTGTCATCGTCTCAACCGATGATCAGGAAATAGCACACGTCGCAAAGGAATATGGAGCAGAAATCCCGTTTATGCGCCCTAAAGAACTCAGTGATGATCATACACCGACCATTCCCGTTATAGCCCATGCCATACAGGAACTGCAAAAAGAGGGACCCGTCGATATCGCCTGCTGTATCTATGCGACTGCACCTTTTATTCACGTCTCTTTTTTACAAGAAGCCTATACGCGTCTTCTTAAAAGTAAAGGGTCTTACGCTTTTTCGGCGACCTCTTTTCCTTTCCCGATCCAACGCGCGATAAAGCTTAATGAGAAGCACGAAGTCGAGATGTTTCAGCCTGAACACTTCAATACCCGAAGTCAGGACCTTGAAGAGGCCTATCATGATGCAGGACAATTCTATTTTGGCACGAGTCACGCATGGCTGAGCAATGAAGCGATCTTCACCAAAAACTCCACCGCAGTGATCCTGCCTCGCCATCTTGTGCAGGACATCGACACGATGGAGGACTTTCACCGGGCCGAACTGATGTACAAAGCACTTCAAGATGACAAAAACACTCTTTAGAGCGGACAGTTCGGCAACGATCGGTCTGGGCCATATCAAACGGGATCTTGTCTATGCCAAACGGCTTCAAAATGCCCAGATTTCCTTTGCCTGTTTTGAGAACACACTGGATCTTTCCTATCCTCTTCATATACTCTCATCCAACACTATTGAAGAACTCATATCCCTGTGTAAACAAGAGCATATTGAACACCTGATCATCGATCATTACGGTATAAGCTATGAGGATGAAAAAAAGATAAAAGAGGAACTTGACATCGTCTTGTCTGTCTTTGACGATAGCTATCAACGGCACTATTGTGATGAGATCATCAATCACAACATCAGTGCCGAACCTTCAAAATACACCCTGGAGCCCTTTTGCAGGCTCAGTATCATCGAACCGCTTATTCGAGACGAGTTTAAACGTCTTCCCCAACGCAACAGGGAAGAGAAAACCGGTGAAGTGCTGATCTCTATGGGAGGTGTAGATACACTCAACCTCACACCCAGAATCATTCCTCTGTGTCACAACTTTCAAAAGGTGCATGTCGTCACCAGTCACATCAATGCCCATTTGGATACATTGAAATCGATACAGGGTATTCAACTCCATATCGATACAAACAGGATGGCCGAGATCATGGATCGCTGTGACCTGGCGATCCTCACACCGAGTGTCATCGTACATGAAGCCCTGTATATGCACCTTCCCTTCATCGCCGTGAAGACCGCCGACAATCAAGAAGACCTCTTCCATTATCTCAGCTCCAAAGGCTACACCGTTCAAGAGAACTTTGATGAAGAAGCCCTGTCAGAACTTATCGAACGAGAAAGGATGTCTCACCCCTTCTTGCACTTTGCTATCCGAAAGACACAAGATCAGGATATGATGGCCCTGTTTGACTTGGCCAATGACCCTAAAGTGCGTGCGGCTTCATTGAACACTTCTGCCATTGATCTACCGACCCACGAAGCATGGTTTTCACAGGCTATGCATGACCCCGAGCAGCTCCTTTTTACCCTACTGGACGGACGCGGGAACTTCTTGGGACAACTGCGCTTTGATCTAAGAAAAGCAGGCGAAGCACTCATAAGTATAAGTCTGGTCTCCGCTTCAAGGGGCTTCTCTTTGGCACACAAAATCATTTCCAAGGGTATTGGGATCATGCAAAGGCTCCATCCCGAGCGTACCATTATCGCCCAGATAAAAAGTGAGAACATAGCGTCGATAAAAAGTTTTGAAAAAGCGGGTTTTGTCCGATATTCGCAAAAAGATGATGTTCTAACCTACAACTATAAGGAGCAGTCATGAGCACACTTCACATAGCAGACAAAGAGATCGGTAACAATGCCCCTTGTTTCATCATCGCTGAACTCTCTGCAAATCATGGCGGCAAGATCGATATTGCCAAGAAAAGTATTGCTGCAGCCGCCAAAGCAGGTGCGGATGCCGTCAAGCTTCAAACCTACACGGCAGATACCATCACCCTGGATTGTGATAATGAATACTTCCAGATCAAACAAGACACCCTTTGGGACGGACAGAGTCTCTACTCCCTTTATCAAGAAGCCTACATGCCCTGGGAATGGCAAGGTGAATTAAAAGAGTATGCCGAATCCTTGGGTCTGGTCTGCTTCTCTTCACCCTTTGATAAAAGTGCTGTAGACTTTTTAGAAAGTATCGATGTCCCCGCCTATAAGATCGCCTCTTTCGAGATCACGGACATACCTCTGATCGAATATGTCGCGTGCAAGGGAAAGCCTGTCATTATTTCCACAGGAATCGCCGAAAAGAAGGATATTCAAGAAGCCCTTGACGCATGCCATAGGATGAACAACAAGGACATCATTCTCCTTAAATGCACCTCCGCCTATCCCGCTCCCTTAGAGGAGGCAAACCTGCTGACCATCGAAGACCTTGCTGAACATTTTGATGTCATCGCAGGCTTTTCTGACCATACCTTGGGACTCACTGCACCGATAACCGCTGTTGCTCTCGGAGCAAAAGTGATCGAAAAACACTTTATTCTGGACCGTTCCATCGGCGGACCGGACGCCTCTTTTTCTCTGGACACGGAACAGTTCACTCAGATGGTACAGGCTGTAAGAGAAACGGAAAAACTTATGGGTGAGGTCTCCTATACCCTGACGGATAAGAGTCAAAAGTCCAGGGAGTTCTCCAGATCCTTATTCATATCTGAAGATGTCAAATCAGGAGACATCCTGAGTGAAAAGAACGTGCGTTCCGTACGACCGGCCTTTGGGCTTCATCCCAAAGAGTTTCACAAGGTCTTGGGGAAACGATTCAATGCCGATTATACAAAAGGAACCCCACTCTCATGGGATCAGATAAACTGAAAATAGCTGTTATCTGCCATGATGCCGGTGCCGCTGAGATACTGGTCGCTTACATCCATGCCCATGTGGATGAAGCACAATGGACACTTTATACCCCAAAGGACTCCCCCTGTGAAAGAATAGCCAAACGGGAGGGTTTGGCAACTCAGGAAAATCTGGATCTGGATACATACGATGCACTCTTCTTTGGAACGGGATGGCAAAACAAGATCGAAAGGACATTTGTCCAAAAGGCTAAACGTCTTGGTATCCCCAGCTTCGCTTTTTTGGATCACTGGAGTTCCTACAGGGAACGTTTTGATTACCCCGATGCACATTGGCGTGACAATCTTCCGGATTTTGTCGTGGTCAGTGATACAAAGGCGGAAGAGATCGCCAAGAGGTATGCACTCTCAACCGTATTACGCGTAAACAATCATTATCTTCAGAAGCAACTCTCCCATCTGCAGACAGAAGAGAGCACCGTAAACGAGAGTCTCCTCTTTCTGAGTGAACCCACACGAGAAGTGGCACTCAGTACCTATGGAGATCCTATGCACTGGGGGTTTGATCAATATTCTGCCTTGGAAGAGATTCTGCGAAACTTCGATAAGTTTCAATGTAAGGGCCTGAGTATCCGCCTGCACCCCTCTGAGAAGAATCATAATTACAACACACTGTTAAAGAAATTTCCCCATATCAAATCACAGATATATCCGGCAGCTCTTTATCCACTTGAAAAAGACCTTTTGCGCTCAAAGATGATCATCGGATTTGACACGATGGCTCTCTATACGGCAGCACTTTCACACAAACCGGTACTCTCTTTTTTACCTTCGGACACACGGGATTTTTTGCTTCCCCTGCCCCCTTCACATCAATTGCGAAGTCTGAAAAACATCACTCCGAAACATTTACAGGCCATTACACTGGATTTGCCTGACGATGGTATACATTTTGCTGTAATCAGACAAAAGATAAAGGAGTTTGCTTCGTGCTAAAAGCGGCCATCATCGGATGCGGTAATATCGCAGGTTTTCTGGACAAACCTAAACAACCCGATATTCTTACCCATGCCCATGCCTATACCGAACATATCCAGACCCAATTGGTCGCAGTCTGTGATCCAGACCTGGAACAAAGGCGCTCATTTATACAGAGATGGGGACAGGACATACACCACTATGAGAGCTGTAAAACCCTGCTTGAAAACGAAAAGATCGATATTATCTCCATCTGTTCTCCTACACCCTATCATTATGATGCCATGGTGCTGGCCCTCAAAGACAAGAACATTCAGACCATCATCTGCGAGAAGCCTTTTGTCCAGACTCAGGAGGAACTGGATGAACTCAAGATCTTGATGCATATCCATCCCAAGAAAATCCTGCTGAACTTTATGCGGCGTTTTGATCCGAGCATGCAAAGAGTACGCCTGCTGATCGAATCAAAATCATTGGGAAAGCTCATGACCTTTAACGGAAAGTTCACCAAAGGGCTTTACCATAACGGCTCGCATATGCTTGAACTGATCGAACATCTGTGCGGTGAGGTCACCTCCCTTTCCGCCCACTCACTCACCGAAGCCGAAGATGACTTCTATGGGAACTTTCTCATCAACTGTGACCAGACACAAGGTGTCATTCAAAACGTTTCCGGGGACAATTACGCTCTTTTTGAACTTGAGCTTGTCTTATCCAAAGGACGTGTTCTTATCAAGGACTCCGGCCACACTATCCACATTGAGACCATAGAGCCTTCCGAACATTATGCAAACTACTTCAATCTCAAACAGACACGCAGTTTTGAAGATACGATGCGTAAAAACCTGTATAACAGTGTAAACTTCGCCCTCAAAGAGAGGGTCAATACCTTTGCACAGCATCTCTCATTAAGTCAAAAGCTTCTGGACATAAAGCAGCAGCTTTCACAGACAAAACACTTGGATTGGACAACAAATGAATAAATTAGCCATCAGGGGAGGAGAGAAATTACGCCATGAGCCTTTTCCCGCGTATAACACCATCGGAGTGGAAGAAGAAGAGGCTGCATTACGGGTACTGCGCTCTGGAAAACTCTCTACCTACCTTGGTACCTGGCATGACGATTTTTACGGAGGAACCGAAGTCCAAGCTCTGGAGAGAGAGTGGGAAAGGTTTTTCAAGGTAAAACATGCCATCTCGGTCAACTCGGCCACTTCAGGGCTATATGCCGCTGTAGGTGCTGCCGGTATCGGACCGGGAGATGAAGTGATCGTATCGGCCTATACGATGTCGGCCTCTGCTACAGCAGCTCTCGTCTACGGTGCCATTCCTGTCTTTGCCGACATCGAAGAAGAGTATTACTGTCTTGATGTTCGCTCTATCGAAGCAAAGATCACACCCAAGACAAAAGCCATCATCGTTGTGGATATCTTCGGTCAGGTCTATGATGTTGAAGCCATCAATGCCCTCGCTAAAGAACACAATCTTATTGTTATCGAAGATGCTGCACAGGCACCCGGGGCCATGTATAAAGACAAATTTGCAGGGACTCTGGGAGACATGGGGGTCTTCTCTTTGAATTATCATAAACATATCCACTCCGGAGAAGGAGGTATCATCGTCACTGATGACGACGGCCTCGCCGACAGGCTCCGGCTCATCCGTAACCATGCCGAAGCGGTACTTTCCGCAAGAGGTATCAAGAGCAGGGATGAACTTGTCAATATGATCGGATTCAACTATCGTATGACCGAGATAGAAGCAGCCATCGCCCGTGAACAGCTGAAAAAATTGCCTCAACTCCTCGAAGAACGTATTAAAAATACGGATTACCTGAATGAGAAGTTAGCGACGATTCCTTGCATCAGACAGACAAGGGTGCGTCCTCAAAGCAAACATGTATATTATGTCCATGTCTTACAATTTGATGAATCTGCAGCAGGTATGCATCGCAATACATTTATTGATGCTGTCAAAGCAGAACTGCCCAATACACTGCTGCGTGAAGAGTCGGCCGTCCTTCTGAGTTACGGGTATGTGAAACCTTTGTATTTGCAACCGCTATATCAAGAGCGTGTCGGGTTTGGAGATACCGGTTTCCCCTTTAACCAAAGTACTGTTCAATACACAAAAGGGCTTTGCCCCGTCACGGAAAAGATGCATAATGATCTGCTGATCTCCCATGAGTTCATGCGTCCCGGTATGTCGCACAAAGATATGGATGATGTCATCTTGGCTTTTGAAAAAGTATGGAACAACAAGGAAGAGTTATGAAAGACCTTCCTGTCTTAAAAGGCAACATCATCCACCTGCGTGCGCTTCATCTGGAAGATGCCCAGGGGAACTACCCAAACTGGTTAAATGATCCCGAAGTCACGAAATACAATTCACATGGCGACGTCTTTTACACCCGGGAGATGGCAGAGGATTATATACGCAATGTTCATGCTTCGCAGACAGCACATGTTTTTGCCATCGTGAACAATGCCAGTCATCAACACCTCGGAAACATCTCCCTGCAAGCCATAGATATGAAGGCCCGCAATGCCGAATTCGCAATCCTCATAGGCGAACCTTCCGTCTATGGCAAAGGTATAGGGGAGGAAGCCGGAAAACTGCTGATTGATTATGGCTTTAATCACTTACATCTGCACCGCATCTACTGCGGTACCTCATCCAAAAACCATGGAATGCAAAAGCTTGCTGCCAAACTGGGCATGAAACAAGAGGGAATACGAAGAGACGGCCTTTTAAAAAATGGCGAATATGCCGATATTATTGAATATGGAATGTTAGACAATGACACAAAGGAGACCCTATGACAAAAAAAATAGACAATATTCCCGTGGGTCAAGACGAAAATTACGGTAAACCCCTGTACAAAGACCACTTAACCTACTGTACCCGATGCTGTATGCCAAGCTCCAATGAGGGTATGCAGTTTGATGAACTGGGTGTCTGTCTTGCCTGTAGAGCACAGGAACAGAAGATGCGCATCAACTGGAAAGAGAGTGAAAAACAACTTCGTCAGACACTTGAAGCCTATAAAGAGAAAGCCGATGACAACTATGATTGTATCGTACCTATCTCAGGAGGCAAAGACTCCGTGTTCCAACTTCATGTGCTGACTAAAGTCTATGGGATGAAACCCCTTGCGGTGACATTCAACCACAACTGGTATTCCGAGACAGGGAAATACAACCTTGAAAACGCACTGGAAAAACTCGAAGTCGATCATATCATGTTTACTCCGAACAAAGCCCTTGTTAAAAAGCTGTTCGTGAAGTCTTTTTACAAAATAGGTGATTCGTGCTGGCATTGCCATGCAGGTATAGGTGCCTTTCCTCTACAGATTGCCGTTAAATTCAATATACCTCTTCTGATATGGGGAGAGTCCGTATGTGAGTCCAGCGGAAGGGCTGACTTTAAAGAGCATGTGACCAAGTTCGATAGAGACTATTTCACCAAGGTCTCCGCTAAACTCTATCCTGAACAGATGATCGATGATGAGATCACACGAAAAGATCTCAAACCCTTTGAACTTCCATCCTATGAAGAGGTCGAAAAACTTGGCCTGGTCGGTCTTCATCTGGGAGATTACCTTTTTTGGGATGATGAGCGTCAAATGGAATTTATCAAAAAAGAGTATGGATGGAGAGAAGAACATCGTCCGGGCCATTATAAAGGCTTTAAAGGAAACGAATGTAAATTCGAGACGATGCATGATCACATGAAATTCGTCAAACGCGGATTCGGACGGGGAACAGACCAAGCCAGTGCCGATGTACGTGCAGGACTTCTTACGAGAGAAGAAGGGTTTGAGATTGCCAAAAAGTATGACCAACAGCGTCCTGCCTATCTCGATGAGTTCCTGGATATGGCAAACATTACCGAAGAAGAGTATACAAATACACTCAAAGCAATGCGCGAAGGTAAGTTCAGGGAGCATGGGTGAAACCACTATACAGTCTCACTGCCACGCAATTACGCCAAAAACTCTTATCCCATGAAACAACGCCCAAAGAGATAAGCGACGCTTTATTAGAACGTATCCGGACACTGGATGCTGATATCCGCGCCTGGGAATTCATTGATGAAGAGGTCATTCAGACACAGTTAGCCAAGATTGAGGATCTTGACAGCGAACAGCACGCGCTCTTTGGTATTCCCATCGGTGTAAAAGACATCTTTAACACCTTTGACATGCCTACCCAGATGGGGTCTCCTATATGGAAGGACTTCACCCCCGGAAATGATGCCAGAATTGTGCACTACCTTCGCCGAAACGGTGCCATCATGCTAGGAAAGACCACTACGGCAGAATTTGCCGTACACTATCAGGATACGACCCATAACCCCCATGCTCTGGGACGCAGTCCCGGCACTTCTTCAAGTGGGTCAGCTGCTGCTGTTGCCAGTGGGATGGTCCCTATTGCACTTGGCTCACAAACAGCCGGTTCCATTGGCCGTCCGGCTTCATATTGCGGCGTTTACGGGTTTAAACCCTCTTTTGGTGTATTCCCTCGCATCGGTGTCCTTAAGACAACGGATTCATTGGATACACTCGGTCTGTTTGCCCGAAGTCCGGAAGACCTTCTCCTTGGATTTGATGCCTGCCGTGTGTCAGGAAAGAATTATGAATATGTGCATCAGTACATTGACAATTATCACTCAGACCCGGATAAGAGATATCAGGTTGCCGTTATCCGGCATCCAAAATTTGACCTCGCCGCATCATCTGCAAAACAAGGGTTTGAGGATTGGATAGAGAAGCTTGACCATGAACGCATTCAATTGCACTATGTCCAACTACCAAGCTATGTTGATGAGATTTATGACCTGCACCAACTGATCTATGACAAGGCCCTCTCCTATTACTTTAAGGATGAGTATGCGCAACACACCTTAATGAGTCCCATTTTTTACGACATCATCCAAAAAGGGCAGAAGGTATCTACCCAGGAGTATACCGACGCGCTTGAAAGACAGAATGAACTTTCTCATGCCTTTTCACAATGGATGAATACCTATGACATCATCCTTACCCTCGGTACTGCCGATGAAGCCCCTATTGGGTTGACGACTCCTGACCTTCCTGATTCCAATCTGATTTGGACTTTTTTAGGTCTTCCTAGTATAATGATGCCAGTCTTAAAAGGTGACAATAATCTGCCTATTGGTATTTTGGCTATTGCCAATAAATATCAAGATCCTCAACTACTGGATTTTTTACAACTACTCAAGGCATCAGAGTATATTCATGATGCCCCGATAACAACTCCCAAACAAGGAAAACAATGAGTGATTCACCTCAAACACACCCTATCTTAAATAAAAACTTGCACGCGCTTCTTCATGTGAATCCCCATCTTGCCAACAAGATACTGACCATCAAGGGAAACGAACGCTTTGAAGTTTTTCAGGGTAAAGACCCTATTGATATCAATATCTTGGACACACAGCTCGAATCGTTTATGTATGCCTATCCTGTCGCTGATGTCATTGCCCTGGAAACAGAATTACGTGAACGCAACAACATCCCATTTCGCTATCTTTTCGGTATAGGAAACAGTGTTGCCTTGCAACTCATTCTAAAAGAACCCCAGCTTGAACGGCTTATTGTTATTGAACCTAATGCAGAACTCTACTACATCGCTTTCCATCTTGCAGATTTTTCCGAAGCTATTTTGAGTCAACGAGTAATATTTGAAGACATGTCCACCGCATCCTTTTCAACACTCTCGCATTACATCCAGAAAACCCATGCACAATATTATGTTAAACTCTACACACTTGAGACCATCTCGAACTATTATCTTTTACACTATTTCAATGAGATCAAACGTATCAATGATTTATTAATTGAGTCATTTAAAGCCATTGCCTTAGGCTATGGAAACGATGCCACCGATACCCTAATGGGAATCGAACACCATATACAAAACCTACCGCGTATGGTGCAATGCCCCACAACCCATTCACTGATGAACGTAGAACGACCCAAGACCGCCATTGTAGTCTCCACCGGGCCAAGCCTCACCAAGCAGATCCCTCTACTGAAAAAGATCAAAGACCATGTAACGATCATCAGCGTCGATGCCTCATTCCCAATTCTTGAGAAACACGGGATCAAACCGGATTTTGTTACCGTATTGGAACGTATCCCCGAAACAGCGAACTTCTTTAAAAACAATGCAAAAGAATTTCAAGACGGTGTCAATTTTGTATGTGTTTCTATTGCCCATCAGGATGTGATCAACGCGATCCGCGGTGGTACATTACTGCTACAAATGCGCCCACACGGCTATACCAAATACTTTGGTCTTGATGAGCACGGATATATCGGTGTAGGTATGAGTGCAGCCAATCTTGCCCACGAATTGGCAATTGCCATGCATTATGAGAATATCATTCTCATCGGTCAAGACCTGGCCTTTGGAGATGACGGGACATCCCATGCCGACAATCATTTCTTTGGGGTTGATGAGGAAAAAACCGAGGGACATAATGAGTATGTTGAACGTTACGGCGGTGGAGGTGTTATCCGCACTACCCAATACTGGGTCATGTTTAAAAACTATTTTGAGCGTGCAATCAACGAAACAAAAAATACGATCAATACCATCAATTCTACCGAAGGAGGGGCAAGGATTCCCGAAGCTATCGAGTTATCCTTCCGTGAAGCCATAGATACCTACGTTGATCTCAACTATACCAAGGTACCTATTCAACTCCCTTCCCCTATACAAGAGAATATTGATAAAAACTGGAAGACCATTATCGAAAGAACAAATGCCTGGATCCAGTACTCTATTGAGAAGCAGGAACAAACAGAGCAAGTCTTTATACACGTCCAGGAAGCCTCCGAACACTTTGTTGAGTGCCTTGAAGAAAGTCTACTGGATGATATCGATCTTGACGATTTAAAGGTTTTGATGGGGGAACTCGATGGGATTAAAGCGTTTATTGAAGAGGAGATGTTCTATAGCCTCTATTTTGATCTGATGCAATCCCTGGTACTGCATATGGAATTTGATTTTGTCAAAATACGTAGTAAAAAAGTCACCAACGATGAAGAAGTCAAAGCTAAAATGGTTGAGTGGATCATGGCACACCGTCTTTGGCTATTCTCACTTGCAGGTGGACTCAATGAAGAGAGGGAAGTCCTCTTAAAGGCGATACAAACTTGGCCAAAAGAACTGCAAGATCAGATTGTCGTTCCTGAGAAAAAACAGATCGCTGTCGATGAAGAAAAATATAAACATCTCAAAGCACTCTCCGACAAACTCAACAGTGAATACAATGCAATGATGGATGACCTCGACCTCGACGTTCAAAAATCTTCAAATCTTTACTAGTTATAAAGGGCTGTATCCGGTCCTTACACTCTAATCTTACACCTCATCAAATCTTTAGTACTTCTTCTTTACAACCTGTTCTCTGCGAGTAGCGCAAGACCCTCCCCAAGAAACACCTTATATAATAGGAGGAGAAGAATCTTATCTGAAAACTTTGTGCCAAGTGGAACTGCAGTGTAGACAATGGATATGAGAGTACATTTTATGCCAGTACAATATGTTGAAAGTATCAGAATAAGGATATATGGAAGAAAGTATTGAGTCCCTAAGCAAGAGACCGAATACCTTATGAAGAAGTAGTTTAAGCTACTGAAGTAGACTTAAAACATTTTGCTGTACTGCATTTGCCTGACTCATGGCAAATGAACCAGATTGTGCAAGAATATTATGTTTAGAGAAAGTCGCTGATTCTGCCGCAAAGTCAACATCACGGATCTGAGATTCAGCTGCAGCGACATTAACCTGCGTCACAGAGATATTGTTAACGACCGTAACGATTTGATTTTGTACCGAACCAAGGTCAGCACGTACACGGTCAAGCTGTTTTTGTGCAGACTCTGCAATATCAATCGCCGCCTGAGCTCCTGCAAAACTGGTTACACCTGCACCAATCCCGCCAGATACATTCGTACGCGCTCCAGAATATCCGATCGCCCCAATAGCAACCGCATCTGTAGAGCCTATATTTGATTTTACATCTGCTAAATTAAGCGTCGTAAGCTTTAAAGTCGCTCCTGCAGCAAGCCCAAAGTCTGCTGCCGTTCCAGGGTCAACAATAATAGCCGAAGCATCCAAACGGCTTAATGTCAATTGTCCCATACTTGTCAGATCTTCCAGACCCGTTGCCCATGTTGTAGCAGCAACTGAAATACCACGGCCGTCCAATGATGTCAAAGTTAGTCGACCTTGGACATCTACGGCAGCCTGTACACCTGTTTCTGAGGTTTTTGCATTGATCGCATTGACCATATTACCGTTTTGATCCCCCGGAACAACACTGAAACTACCGATAGAGATTCCATTGATCGTCATCCCATCAACACTACTTGCCACTAATGCATTTGAATAGGTAATCGAGACATCATAAGAAGCACGGACACCTGTCAATTCTGTCGCATTATTAATAACCTTCGTTAACTCTCCCAGACCCGTACCGGCACTCGTACTGATCGGGATCGCTTGTAGTGTAAGGTCTCCTGAAGCCGTACTGAATGTCAGTGCACTTGATGTTTCAGCAGGAATAGCAATACCCGTTGCAAAAGAGACTGAACCGATGTGGTTAGAATCTGTCGCACCGATGGAGGCCTTCACCGTCTGGTTGGAGTAGGCACCTACTTGGAACTCTTTGTTTGAGAATGATCCGGCCAAAAGGTTTTGACCATTGTATGATGTCGTACTGGCGATATTATCCAATGACTCCATCAAACGTGTGATATCTGCCTGAAGTGCAACGCGTGAATCACGGCTCTGTCCATCTTGTGCAGCCTGAATTGCCTTTGTCTTGATCGTATCAAGTATCTTAATCTGTTCATCCATCGCTTTATCTGCGATCTGGATAATACTTTGAGCATCATTTGCATTACGTATAGCCTGCCCTAGAGCACTCGCTTGTGAACGGAGTGAATCAGCGATCGCCATACCTGACGCATCATCTGCCGCCGAATTGATACGAAGGCCTGAACTCAGTTTAGCCAGTGAACTGTCTAGTGCCCGATTGTTCATGACACCATTATTGTGTGCGTTAAGTGCCGCAATATTTGTGTTTATACGAAAACCCATTTTATGTCCTTTAAATAGATGGAATGTGCATCCATGCAAAAATTCTAAGGATTAAAAAGCAAATGGTGTTCCATAATTAAAATCTATAGTGATTCATAATAGATAAGTTTAGAGTTTAGAGTTTAGAGTTTAGAGTTTAGAGTTTAGAGTTTAGAGTTTAGAGTTTAGAGTTTAGAGTTTAGAGTTTAGAGTTTAGAGTTTAGAGTTTAGAAAG
>JBFEXS010000029.1:0-20137 GCA_041562555.1 Sulfurimonadaceae bacterium | reverse complement strand
ATCCTAAAAATCGTAGGACAATCGCAGGCCCATATTGTCATTTCCCTGATTTCTGACATCGCCTATCCCCAAATTGGAATAATGATCATACATAAAGCTTAGACACCAGACATCATCAACATACCATCCTACCTCAACTGCTGTCCTAAAAAGGACGCGCGTGCCCAATAAACGGCGATCATCCCTGTTCCCATCCAACTCTCCATCATGCAATCCAAGACCAAGGAACCCTCCCAGGTGAACGCGGCGAAAAAATCTCCCTTCCCAGCTTAAACCCGTATAGACAAAACTTGTTTCTCCCTGTGTACTCAGATCCATCCCCAGGGCATAATACCCGTTCAGAAATATGTCGTTGAAGGCAGCTTCGATATGTACGTCAACCCCATGTTCCTGTCCGTTTGACACGGGTCCAGTACTGTGGGACAAGACTCCACCCCTCAAAGCGTGTATCTCTGCCTGTACAGGAGTCAGCAATAAAAAGGATATCAAGGTCATTCTCTTTAGCATAGTGTATAATATCAGACCTAGAAATACATTGCAATGGACATACTATTTCTCAAAACCACTATGGATATACTTATGGACACTACCCTTCATGACCTTTCAGAACTCAAAGACAAATTGAACACGGACCTTGCTTTAGTCCTCTATTTTAGCTCTCCCTCCTGTAATGTCTGCCGCGTTCTGAGGCCAAAACTTATGGAAGCCCTTGAAAAAGAGTTCCCTTCGATCGGGCGTTATCATGCAGATATCGCACTCAGCCCGGATATTGCAGCAGAGTTTCAGATCTTTTCAGCCCCTACGATCATTGTCTTCTTTGAAGGACGGGAGTTCATACGAAAAGGTCGTGCAGTCAGTGTAGACGGTCTGCTCCAGGAGATCAGACGACCTTATGAATTGATGACCTCATAGATGAAAGCTCTTATCACTTTTATCCTGCTCACGCTCTTTGTCGATGCTTCTATCTCGGATGGTAAGGAAATATTTGCAAGGGAGTGTGCGACATGCCATATCCAGGGTAAATATTTTGCAGCAAAGAAAAAAGCCAAGGAGTGGAAAAAACTGCTTTCAAGCGATCACTTGAAGAAACTCCATCTAGAACACAATCTTTCCCTCCCCTATCTGGAGACCCCTCAATTCAACGAAGACAGAAGTGATCTGAAAGCGCTGCTCCAAAAATACTCACTCGACAGAGGAAGGCATAACTCCTGCTATTAAAAACACATCTTAATATTTTTTGTGTATACTAATGAAATACAAGGAGATATATGATGAGATTTCTTGCGTTATTTCTCTTGCCCATACAACTACTTTTTGCACTGACGCTCACAGATACACAGATCCGATACAGCGATTTCAGCTTATTACACCTTTATGACGCTTCCAACGAACTTACCATCGATGATATCTCTGCGCAAAACTTTGAACAGGGGTCCAATCAATTCACCTATGGATACCTCAGCGGGACACGCTGGTTCAAACTCACACTTGAGAACACTTCCTCCAACAACGCCTTTGTCCTGAGTTTTTCAGATCCCTTATGGAAAGAGTTTGATCTTTACATACCAAAAGACGGGCAATGGCAAACATACCATGCAGGGCTCCTCACCCCTCTATCCCGACGTATGATTTTTGATACCAGTCCTGCATTCTCTATAAACATACCAAAAGACACTTCACTGACCGTATACTTCAGAGGGAGATCTTCTTCGGGTCAGATTGGAGAACTCGAAGTGATGACGGCAAAGGAGTATTTTAGGCCTACACGCTATGATCTTCCCGACCTGTATCTCTTTTTGATCCTCTTTTTGGTGATCGTACTCAGTTTCAATCTCTATCTTTTCTATACCCGTCCTCAAAAGCTCTATCTGTTCTATGTCCTGTATCTGACTTCTCTTATGGTTTGGTTTGGTATCAAAAGTGGTCTGTACATTAGTCTGGATATCTCCGGTTGGGATGAGGGTTTGCATACCAGCGGGGCCCTTTTCGTTGCCCTGCTCACACTCTTCTCCAGAGAGTTTTTACAACTTGAGCAACGCTTCAAGCGCCTGTATAACATCTTCTCTGTCTTTGCGGTCATATTCTTTGCCTTTACCCTTGCCATTGCCCTGGATATACCATACACTCCTTTGTTGTTCAACCTGACATCTTCGGTCTTTTTCGGTATATTGCTTTACAGCTCTATCGCTGTCTGGAACGACGGCCATCTTGAGATGTCCTACTATCTCATCGCGCTGTTTATCTATATGCCGACGATGGGGATGCTGACCTTGACCTATAACGGCTTCATAGACAACTACGATTGGAGTAGATACGCCTTTTTATTCGGGTCCTTTTGTGAAGTCATCTTCTTCAATTCACTCATGATCAGTCATTATCATATCATCTTCAAAGACAAGATCCGTATGCAGCGAGAGCTGATTACCTTAAAAGAGGAAAACGAACTGCTTTTAGAGAGTGAGATAGCCCAGCGGGTTGAGGAACTTGAGCTCACGAACCAAAAGCTTCTGGAAAAAACCCATGAACTCGAGATCACACAAGAGAAGCTTGAATATGAAGCGACGACAGATTCCCTCTCGGAACTTTACAACAGACGTTATGTCCTCAGTGTTTCTCACAAGCTCTTTGATGCAGCCAGACGATATGGTCATAATCTTTCTGCAGTCATGATCGACATCGACAATTTTAAAAGCATCAATGACGCGTATGGGCATGCTATGGGCGATGAAGTCATTGTACATTGCGCCAAGATCCTCAAGAAGAGTATACGCAGCAGTGATGTTTTAGCCAGATATGGAGGGGAAGAGTATCTTATCCTTGTTCCGAACACTCCAAGCGCAGAGGTGTTCGACTTGTGCACCAGGGTCAAACAGACCATAGAAACTGAGCAGATACCTTACGGAAATGAAAAGCCGATCACCTATACCATCAGTGTGGGTATCACCCATATCCAAGACTATGACAACAGTGTCGAACAGCTTATCCAAAGAGCGGACAAAGCCCTATACCGCTCAAAGGCCAAAGGCAAGAATTGTGTTGAAACCCTATGAAGGGAAAACCTCCTAACTGTAATAGGCAAGCAGAGCTGCAGTCACCGCGACATTCAATGATTCCACACCGTTTTTCATAGGGATGGAAAGTGTCTTGTTACACAAGGCTTCCACCTCTTTTGAGACACCTTCGGACTCGTTCCCAAGGATAAAAATCGTTTTTTTATTCAAGGTAAGATCAAACAGGGATTCCTTTGCATGGGAAGAGAGAGCGTAGATATCTGCCCCGTCTTCTTGAAAGGCTTTCAAGCTCTCTTCAAGTGTATCGCAATAGAGTATATTCGTTTTAAACAGCGTACCTGCACTCGCTTTGATCACAAGAGGGGAGATCTTCGCAGAACCCTTTTTCGGCAAGATAATCCCATCGACGAACCCTGCAGCGACGGAACGGATGATCATCCCCAGGTTTTGTGGATTATGGATCCCATCCAAGGCTATATAACGATATGCGTTCATCTTCTTCTGTAAAAACACTTCTGCTGACAGGTAGGAGTTTGCCTCGATATCCGCTGCGACACCCTGATCCTGTTTGGCATTCTTTGAGATACGCGACAATGCCTGTTTGGAATGATAGGCGATCTCGATCCCTTTTTGCTGGCACAGCTTTTCAATCTTGGAGATTGCGCCGTCTTTCTTGTTCGAGTCCGCGAGATGTACTTTCGTGACTCTGATCTCTTTCTCTTCCAAGACTTCTAGTACGACATTACGGCCGTATACGGTGATCTGACGATCGAAGTTTTTCTTTTTTTCATTGTATTGTGTTGAGTTTTGCATATGACAGTATACTTTACTAAGCTTTGGGAAGCAGTTTTGAAAGGATAAAATATCCAAACAGCCCCGACACAAATGAACCGAGCAAGATCCCCATACGATAATCCACAAGATTAAAACAGGCACCCTCATGGCATTCAAAAGCCAGGGAACCGATAAAAAGACTCATCGTAAAACCGATACCGCTTAAAATCGCCAGTCCATAGACAGCACCCCAACTGACACCTTCCGGAAGAGTCCCCAGGCGCAGCTTATGGGCAATAAAGGTAAATAAGACCACACCTACCTGTTTTCCCAGGAACAGACCCAAACCGATCCCCATCGTCATACTGTCAGTAAAATCTTTTGCACTGACACTTGAGAACCCGATACCCGCATTGGCAAAGGCAAAAAGCGGCAAAATAAAAAAGTTGACCGGTCCATGTAAAGAAGCTTCCAACTTGTGGAAACTGTGCTCATTGTCTTTGATGGGAATGGCCAGACCCAAGATCACTCCGGCCAACGTCGCGTGTACTCCCGACTTAAGCACTGCCGTCCATAAAACGATTCCTACTAGAATGTAGGCAGTATTATTATTGACCCCATTACGATTCATCATAATAAGCGTTAGAATCAAGGCAACGGCAATCCCCAGGGATACAAAGGACATCTGAGAAGTATAAAAAACAGCAATCACGATGATAGCACCTAGGTCATCGATGATCGCCAGTGCCAATAAAAAGATCTTGAGCTGCATCGGGACACGTTTTCCAAGAAGGGACAATATTCCCAGTGCAAAAGCGATATCCGTTGCCATCGGTATAGCCCATCCCTGCATCGCGGCTTCATTTCCCCAATTAAAAAAACTATACACAGCTGCAGGTACGACCATCCCCCCTAAAGCAGCAAAAGCCGGTAAGGCAAGCCTGCTACGGTCACTCAACGAGCCCTCTACGACTTCACGTTTGATCTCCAATCCTACCATAAAGAAAAACAGTGCCATCAGACCGTCATTGATCCATAATAACAGAGGTTTGGCAATATAAAAATCCCCGAACATGACGACTACAGGTGTGTTCATCATCTCCTCATACGCATCCGTAAGTGAGGAATTCGCCATAAACATCGCCAATATTGTCGCTAAGATCAATAGGATCCCTACCGCCGATTCCATTTTGAAAAAGCTGATAAGAGAGTGTTTCAAAGCCTGCTTCATAATTTTCCCGTTACTGATTATGTAAAATGATTATAGCATCTTACAATAGATATGTATAAGAGAAAGAAGAAAGTGGTTCCTGCCGGACCGGCAGGAGAAGAATTAAGATAGTTTGGCTGTAATCGCTTCTGCACTGAAGCCGAATTTTTCAAAAAGCTGTGCTGCCGGCGCCGAAGCACCAAAGCTGTCCATATTGATGATCTCATCGGCAAATCTATACCATTCAAGACCACGGGCTGCCTCGATTGCGACAACCTTATCCGTTTTGATAATACTCTCAAGGTATGCTTTCTCCTGCTCGATCAACAGATCAAAACACGGAACAGAGACGACATTGGCATTCACCCCTTTAGTTGCAAGCAGCTCTTTTGTCTGCAATGCGACTTCTACCTCGGAGCCTGAAGCCATCAGCGTGATGGTCGCTGCTTCTGATTCAGCCAACAGATAACCGCCTTTAGCCGCTTCACCCGCTACTGCAGACGGAAGTACTGGAAGGTTTTGACGTGAACATACAAAAGCAGAAGGAGATCGTTTCATCTCCAGAGCTGTCTTCCATGCTTCCACGTTTTCATTACCGTCTGCCGGGCGCCACACATAAAAATTCGGTAGTGCTCTGAATTGAGAAAGGTGCTCGATCGGCTGGTGCGTCGGTCCGTCTTCACCTACACCGATACTGTCATGTGTCCAGATAAAGAAATGCTGGATACCTGACAGTGCTGCTATACGGGCAGAAGGTTTGAGGTAATCTGAGAAGACAAAGAAGGTCGCTGAGAAAGGCATCAATGGACCATATAAAGCCATTGCATTTACAATAGATGCCATGGCATGCTCACGGATACCGAAATAGATGTTCTTACCCTTAGGGAAGACTCCCATGTCTGTCATTTCTGTTTTGTTCGATGGACTCAGGTCCGCAGATCCACCCAAGAACCCTGGGATCGCTTTTGCTACGGCATTAAGTACCTTTCCATTGGTCCCGCGAGTCGCTTCGGCCTTATCAAATGTCGGCCATTGAATACGTGAAAAGTCCGGGTTTAAAAGCGCATCCAAGGCTTCGTTTTGCTCCATCAACGGCAGTTCCTTAAGACGATGGTTCCATTCGCGTTCTGCAAGGTCACCTGCCTCGATAGCACAACGGAATCGTGCCATCACATCTTCATCAACGAAGAACTTTTTCTCAGGATCGAAGCCGGCTGCTTCTTTCGCCTTTGCAATGACCTCTTCACCTAGCGGTGCACCGTGTGAGTGGTGAGAACCTTCAAGTTCACCTGCACCTTTGGCGATCTTTGTATTCGCGATGATCAATGACGGCTTGTCTGAAGATTTTGCACGGATAATCGCTGCATCGATCTCATCAAAATTATGTCCGTCGATCTCCTGAACATCCCAGCCCTGTGATTCAAAACGCATATGGATATTCTCTGAGATCGATAGGTCTGTAGACCCTTCGATCGTGATATTGTTTGAATCATAGATCAGAATAAGGTTATCCAACTTGTTGTGTCCAGCAATCGAACATGCTTCGTAAGAGATACCCTCTTCCAGGTCACCGTCACCACAAAGACAATAGACGTGATGATCGATCACCTTCGCGGTCTCAGAGTTTGTCTGCGCCCCTACGAACTTTGCACCCATAGCAAAACCGACAGCATTGGCAATACCCTGTCCAAGCGGACCGGTTGTGATCTCAACACCTTCCGTATGTCCAAACTCAGGATGCCCCGGAGTCTTTGAATCAAGTTGACGAAAGTTCTTCAGGTCATCAAGTTCAAGACCATATCCCCATAAGTAATACAGAGAATAGATCAGACCCGTACCGTGTCCCCCTGAAAAGACAAGGCGGTCACGGTTTAACCAAGACGGGTTCTTTGGGTTATGTGAAAGGTGTTCACTTAAGACTACGGCAATGTCTGCCAGACCCATTGGTGCACCCGGGTGACCTGAATTGGCCGCTTGAACCATGTCTGCTGCTAAAAATCTAATACTATCTGCCATCTTTTGACGCATAGGGTATCCTTCATTGAGTTTAAATAAATCAAAACCCACCCCAGTGGGCTTCAATTTATTTATGTCGTACTAAATATTTTGAAATTATAGGCGAAAGTTCCTGATAAAGCTTTTCATCAAAACCTTTAAGTTGCTCACTTAGGTCTTGTGCCAGTTCATCCGCCTCTTTCATCGCTCCGTCCAGATCCAAAAGTGTTACGAAGGAGTTCTTGTCCCCGTCGTTTTGTGTCGTCTTTCCGGCTTCTTCCGAACTTTGTGTGACATCCAATATGTCATCTTGTACCTGAAATAAAAGTCCGAGTTTTATACCGAAGTCATACAGCTTTTGTGCCAGGGCCTTCTGACCGGAGATAATCGCACCCATCTCCAAAGAAGCAGCAATAAGTTTCGCTGTCTTGTTGATATGCAGGACTTTGATCTGTTCAAGTGCGAGGTTTTGGTTTTCAAAGTGACAATCAATCGCCTGTCCAAGCACCATCCCCCCAAGACCTCCATTGCTCGCCAAAGAACGGATCAAGCGGACTCTGATCTCGTCTGAGAACGCCGCATTGGAGAGAACCTCAAAAGCATAGGTATTCAAAGCATCCCCCGCCAGGATAGCTGTCACTTCATCATATGTGACATGCAGGGTCTCATGCCCGCGACGAAGATCCGCATCATCCATTGCCGGAAGGTCGTCATGGATCAATGAATAGGTATGTAGAAGTTCGATGGCATACGCGGCTGCATAGGCAGACTCAAGCAACAGTGGGTTGTGCGCGCGGACAACTGCTAAAAGCAACATCGGTCTGAAGCGCTTACCCCCCGCTAAGAGCATTTTATGCAGGGCTTCTTCATAATGGGGGTGAAAACTCGGTGCCTTTGGAAGGTGAGATGATAAATATGCTTCGAAGGCTTCACCCTCTTTAATCAGATCTGTCAATACGGCCTACTTCTGTGGTGTTTTAATGGAGGAATTATACAAAGTATTTACTGAAAAAACATTGACAGGAAAAGCTTTTACCCAATACAAAAAATGCCTGTCTGCTGTTACGGCTTAGGGATATGGATGAAAAAATCAAACCCGTTTCTGCGTATAAGCAGTTCAACACTTGCATGCTCGTTTCCCTTCTGTGACGAGAGGAGAGCCCGGAGCTCTTGCAGAGTCCTGACCTCCTGTCGCATTACAGAGAGTACTTGATCCCCGACTTTTAACTCAAGCTTGTCATTCCCCTCTTTGACCGACAGGTCTTCCCCTAGTCTCACACCGAAGAGTTCAAAAAAACTCTCCGGGATAAGTCCGCCACTCAGACGTTCTTTAAAGATCCCCTCGACCTTCATGCGCTTCCCTTGACGTTCGATGGCAAAAGCATGCGTGCTCTGTGGTCTTGAAAAAAGTATCTTCTTTGAAAGTTCCGAAGCGCTGGTCACCGGTGTTTTATCCATGGAGAGGATCACATCATCCAGTAAAAAGGGGGAGGATTCAAAAAAAGGATTCACTGCTATCACCCGGACACCCTTGTTATCCTGAACCCGGATGCCTGCATCGGCATACACGATTTTTTTACTCTCTAAAAAATGCTGTATATACGCTTTCTCGATAATACCTGATGACGTACCCAAGCCGACAATACCGCAACACGTACCCGAAATCAACGCATTGGGTTCTGTAGGCTTAGAGAAGTGTGCAAGCTGCTCTAAACCGATCTGTCGAGTACGGATATCTCCTTCCGTGACCTGTTCCGGAAGGATAGACGCCAATTTTTTTGGATGATTGGCATAAAATTTGAAAAGATGTTTAAAAGGTTTAGGAGATTTGACAAGGTTCAACCCGAGAAAAGGATCACGCTTGATCAAGCCCTCTTTGGGTGCCGTTGGGGAATAAAAAAGGACATAATCCTTATCTATCGCAAAGCCTTTGCTTCTGTCAATGTTTATCGAACTTACCTGATACTTCAGTTGGCACGCTTTATAGTCTTGGGGAATTGCATGGAGTGTGTACGTGAATAGTATAAAGAGAATAAGATGGCGCAATGCCATTACTGTCCGCCGAACATTTTACTGAGATCGCCCATACCGCCAAACATGCTCATCGCAGAGTTTTTCTTATCGGTTTCAAGCATCTGATTGACATCATTGATACAGGAGATCAACAATATTTGCAGGGACTCTTTGTCCTCAAGAAGAGAGTCGTCGATGTTCACGTCGATCACCTCTCCCTTGCCGCTCATCTTTATCTCAAGAAGTCCACCACCGGCTTTTGCCGTGTACTCTTTGGACTCCATCTCGGCTTCCATCTTTTTAGCCTGTTCTTGAACCTGTTCGAGTATCTTACCCATATCGCCCATGTTCCCAAACATAATAACGCCTTTAGATCTCGTCTAGGATTTCATCAATGTTGTTATCATCATTCAGGATAACAACCTTCGGCTTATAGGTTTCAAGCTCTTTTTCATCATAGGTTGCATAAGCGACAATAATCACCTTGTCTCCCTTATGTACCTTTCTTGCGGCTGCTCCATTCAGGCAGATATCGCGTTTACCGCGTTCGCCCAAAATGATATAAGTCGAGAAACGTTCACCGTTATTGATGTTCAAGATCTCGACCTTTTGTCCAACACGCATCTTGGATGCTTCAAGAAGTTCTTCATCGATAGTAATGGAACCGACGTAATTTAGGTTAGCGTCAGTTACCGTAGCACGGTGAATCTTACTATAGAGCATTTCAACTGTCATAAACTGTCCTTACTGACCCATTTGCTTCTGCATGTCAGCCGGAGTGATAGGTGCATCCCATAACTCGCTATCAATCACATACTCTTCAACGACGTTTCCACCAATGATGTGCTCGTCGATGATACGATTGATCTTCTCTTTGTCTAGACCTGTATACATAACGTGACCCGGCTCAACTAGCATAACCGGTCCTACGTTACAACGGTTAAGACAACCTGTCTGAATCGGCTGTACTGTACCAATTATACCTTTTTGCATCAAAGTCTGCGCTAAATGTTGAAAAAGATCTTGATTGTCTGGTCTTACACATGATGGTTTTGGCATACCCGGAGGTGCAGATTGCTGACATTTAAAGATGTAAAACGAAGGTTGAGGGATTCCCATAAACTTCTCCTAAAAAAATAATTTTGCAATTATACCCTATCAAGTTTAAAGTCTATACATGGTGTAAAATTGTTAAGCTTTTTATTATGTTGGGTCCGGAAAAAGTATGTAAACAGTTTAATTTTTTTCCCTAATCTCTTTAGCACTCTTTTTACTTCATAAGAAAATATTATACTAGTATCAATGAACACACTACAAGGAGGAGATTATGTTACGTCTACCTATTAGATCCATACTGGTCGTATTGCTGCTTATACTGGCCCCCGGCTTCTCAGCAGCATATGCCGACGAACCTGCGCTTGTGATTGATCCGCAAGCCAAAAATGTCCAATGGGGACCTTGTCCGGCCTTTATCGGGGAAGGATGCCAGATCTCTGTATTACATGGGGACCCAGCGAAAAAGAATCTTGATCTGCTTTTTAAAGTGCCCGGGGATTTCAAGATCCCTCATCACTGGCATACTTCCGCAGAGCGGATGATCCTTGTCTCGGGAAATATGGAAGTCACCTATGACAACCAAACAACCGAGCTTATCAAAACAGGGATGTACGCTTATGGTCCGGCAAAACGCCCCCATACTGCATACTGCCACAAGGGAGATGACTGTATTCTGTTTATCGCATTCGAAGAACCGCTGGATGCTTTCGAAGTGATCAAAGAACACCCGTAGACCCTTTGGAGAAAGAGGTCCTTTCTCCAAACACTTTACACTGCCTGAACTATTTCAACAGTTCCAATGCATCTTTAGACAGACCGGCCCACGCACTCGAATCATCGGAGTTTATACTTGCTTCAAAAGCAGTTTTAGCTTCTGCGTTTTTTCCCTCTTTCATCAAAAGTGAACCCAACATATACTGAACACGTGAACGGTCCTTCTCGTTCAGATCATGTTTCACAAGCCTATCAAGCAGAGCTTTCTGCGCTTTGATGTCATTTTGGTTTTTGTACACCTGCAAAGCGGAAAATTCGACGAATGGTGTTTGCGAATAACTTTTGCTCTTCTCTTGAAGTTCCATCACCTTGACACTATAGGTCTGAATGATCACGTCATCCTTTTGCTTGAGACCAAGTTTGATCATCTCCACATAGATCTCGATCTCTTCATATCTGATCCCGTGACGCTTTTCGATCTCTTTTGCCGTTTGGATCATTCCCTGTGTATCGCCTAGGCGTCTATAGGCATAAAACTTCTCCTCCAGGATGTCATCATAGGCCTTGCTGTTTTCAATATCTGCCAGGGTGATCACATCGTCAGTCACTTCGATGAGCTCTTTGTACTCCCCTTTTTTACTCAGCGTCTTTGCATAATTATAGAGCCACAGCAGTCGCTTCTGCTTATCTTTCAGGTGCTTCTGTGCCGTTTGGTTTGCCAGCTCATATCTGCCTGTCTCAAAAGCACAGCTGTACAGCTTCTCATCAAACTTTTTAGCAATACTCAGATTGTATTCCTGTGCCAGATTGATCGCGTCGGCACAGTCTCCTTTATCCAGTTTGATCAAGGCCAGGGCATTGGCGGAGTCATGTTCCAACTCGAAATACCCGACTTCCTTTTCAACACCGCTTCCTTCCATGTCCAAAACAGACTGGTACTGTTTGTCTTTATAATACAGACGCGCCTTCTCCAGAGCCGCTTTCTGCCCGATCTCTTGATTCGCATACTTGCTTTCAAGGTTCTCGTACTCTGCCAGAAGGGCACTCTTGTTCGCATCCGCAGGTGTATAAAAGAGTGAGTCCAGTGCTACCTGGACCTCTTCCGAATAGTCACTGTCACCGTATTTATCCTGATATCGCTTAAGCGCTTTGTATGCGGCAGCTTTATCCTCCGTCTCGCTTAACCATATCCCGATATCCTTGATCATTGCCTCATAACGGTCATCCCCGTGGGAAAGGTTGTCCGTGATCGCCCCCAGGATCGCAGCCGCTGTCTTCTGTTTACCCCTGTTCGCAAAGGCACGCGCCCTGTCATAGTTCTCCGTGATGTCATACAGAAGATATTTTCCATTTCCCTCAATGATCTTCTCGTACAGCTCGGCTGCCTTATCCAGTTCACCCTTGTCCAGATTGATCTTTGCCAGACGGATCGCCGCCATCGAGGCGACCTCCACATCCTGGGTAGCATACAGAGCTCTTTCGAAATAGTTGGTCGACATCCTGGTCTTGCCGCTGCCCATATACTGATCCCCTAAAAAGACCATTCCTAAAGCAGCAAACTTGGAATCCGGGAACTCCTTGAACAATCGTTCATAAAAATAGGCTCCGTCTGCCTGCAGACCGACAGAAGAGTAGGCATTTGCCGTGTAGGCCAGAACCTCTGCCATGTTCTCGTCATCGGAGTATTCACGAATAAACTCTTTGGAGACTTTTAAAAGCTCCTCGTTCTCATTCAGCTTGTGCTGACCACGCATCTTGTACAACAGCAGTTCCGCTTTGAAGATCGTGTCAGGATAACGTTTTAAAAGCGCATCGACATCACTCGCCAAATGATCATAATTACCCGCTGCATAGGCAGACTTGATACGCATGTAGTCGGAGACATCGGGCACCTGGTCCAGACGGATCGGTTTACCCGATATATCCAATGCTCCCACGGACGGTAAAGCGACTTCGTTCATCTCCACAGGAAAGTTTATCCCCTGTGAGGGCGTCTCATCCAGGGTGATCAGCGGAAGGTTTTGTTTATACCCGATGATCATCCAATGTCTGGAGAGCGTATGCTCTTTAAAATGATATATTTTGCTCTTTTCAAAAAGTCGGTGCGCGATCGGTAAGGCCTTCATCTTTGCCTGCGGGAGAATACGGATGTAATATTTACCATTCTTGCTAAAGGAGTCCACTTTGAAAAAATGCGTCTTCATCTTCTCGAAGTTCTCTTTAGGTTCTCTGGGAAGGAGGCACTGTATCTGACTTACCTCATCGAAGTCATCTGTCTGACTCGCACAGGCAAACGCGAACGATTCCTTGATATGCATAACAGAATAGGGTTCATTCCCTTCGCGACCGGAGTTGATGGTCAGGGTCAAGGCAAAAAGTGTAGAAAAGACAGCTGCACAACAGAGAAGAAGTATGGATCTTAACAACAACTACTTCTCCTTTATCCTTGAATGTCTACTATTGTACACAATTTTTATGATAAGTTCTATTAATCCGCTTATTGAGGGGTATATGCGGGAGGGACATGTTCATACATGTCCAGGACCTTCTTCAGTCGATGGCCCTTCTCTTCTGAAACCTCGGGACAAAAATCTGTGTGGACTCGTATACCCTGAACCTTACAGGTCTGTACAAACTCCTTGCTGTCTTGTCCCTTCCCGTCATCACAAAGATAGAAGATAGGATGATGTTTTCCCTTCTCTAACAAGCCGGTCAGTTCTTCTTGCCCACACTCTGTGTTCTCCAAAGAAATACCAGATGAACTGGCAAAGACGGCATTGGCCCTGCACAGGATCCCCTGCTCTATCGCAGCACGTCCGCCCAGACCGTTTCCATACAGGTAGATATCCTCTTCACACTCATACTCATCAGCAATCTGTTCTATCAAGCTTTGCAACAGTGCTTTGATATACCCCTCATCCTTGTCTCCATACCACGTCAACACACCCTCTTTATCCGATACAGGAGTGAGAACATTCCACATCTTATAGCCAAAATGCAAGGCTTCATCCCGGTCTTCTCCATGCAAGATGACGATCAAGGGTACAAAGTTCGAAGCATACAGCGCCGGAGTGAACCGATAATGGAGGCGTCGTTTTTGATCATCTTCGATATACAGGAGCGTGCTCTCGTGCATCTTACTTCTCTATGGGAATATAGGTCTGATACATCTGCCACCACTGGGCAAGATCACGGGCGGATTGGGATTCAGGATTGTTGACGACCTTCTCAAACTCCTCACCGCTTAGACTTTCCAGCAGGGAGACCAGTTCTTTCATGCACTCCACGGGATAATCATAGGATACAGCGCAGGCTGCTACCGCTTCAGGCACTTCCTGCCCAAGGGAGATCAATACATATTCGTATAGCTGACAGGTCTTGCGAAGTTGGACTTCTCTGTTTGTCGGGTTCATGACTTTCATCCTTTGTCATCGTCAAAATAAAAGAGAAGTTTAACGATTATTATTGTGATTGGACTTAAAGAAAAAAGCAGTTGCGAAGTATCAGTTTGACGATATACATATTGATGTAGACTTCCAGAAAAAAAAGGAGCAGATCATGATCATGGATGCCTATACCGAGCAGATCAATCTGGTCAAATCCCTCTCGGGAAAATACAAACAGGCCGACAAAGAGATGGTGATCAAGGAAGTAGAAGCCTACAAGCAAAAACATAGCTGCAGTTATAAACATGCGTTCGGTATGATGGTCGACGGCAACCCCTCTTATTCCGCCTACTGTTTATGGAAACGCCAACTTTCTAAAAAAAGTTAAACTCGGAAAGATTATTTTTCATTCAGCTGAAGCAGTTTTTCCATTGCGTCTTCGATCTTCTTGCGGGTCTCGATCTCCTCTTTGAGCTCCTGCGTGCGTTCATCTATCATCTTCTCCAGATTCTCTTTGTACTCCTGTAACTTGCGCCGGGCTTTCTGCTCTTTTTTCAACAGATATTTGGCGATAAAGGACATGACGATAAACAGTATGACCACCAGGACCCTCATCCACAGCTCGACAGGCTCGGCAAAGAATATGTTTTCCATGACCGATTCATCCTCATTGAAAAGATAGGTATCGATCATCGCATCGATCACCCAGAAGATCGTCGCAAAGACAATGGCAAGGAAAGGAAGAATATTTGGCTTCAAGAGACTCCTTCTGGATTCGATAGATATGAGCAATCATTATAACATAACATTTTTTTATATTTTTATGACATTTTCGTCACCCGGCAGTATCTTGACATATATCAACGGATCTTACAGTCCTCTGTATTATAATTATCAAAAAGGAGAGATTATGGGATTGGTATATATAGAACAGGTAGAATTTATGAGCGTCGATCAGATGCAGCAGACCCACGAAGATGAGATCAAGATCTTAAACGACATCGATAAACTCGCTATCTTGTATGAGCGGGAAAATGCTACGCTCGAAGAGCTTGAAAGCAAGATAGATGAGTATATCGAACATGTGAACATGCACTTTTCCAACGAGGAAAAACTGATGCTGGAGTATAACTTTCCATCCTACGAGATGCATAAGATGGCCCACGATATGTTTCTCGCCGATCTTCAGTATTCGACCAAGTTATGGAAAGAGTATGGGGACCTCAACAAGATCATCAACTTTGTCCGCAAGACTCCCGAATGGATCGTCATGCACGTCAACTCGGTGGATGCTCCGACTGCCGATTATCTAGCGAATAAGATGCATCAGGACTAGAAGTCCAGATAGATACTGTTGATGACGATCCTGTAAGGCTCGGCGTGTTTGCTTGAGTCCGTACCCGTGATCGTCAGGGTCTCTTTATCGTCGTCATACACGAACTCCTGCTTAGCCACGCTGAATGCCGTCTCGAAATCGATATCATTGATCTCATGCATGGAGACATGGATATCACTCTCAACGATAAGATTGAAACCGATACGTGTCTCTTCGGCAAAGCGTCTGCTCCCACCCACGTAGTAAAAGGTCTCAAACTTATGTTTGAACTCGACCGCCGATCGGGGATCGATACCGTTGTTCTCCAGAAAATCTGCGATTTCTTTGATCTTTTTCTCTTTACTGGCTTGAGACATCCGAACTCCTATGCGCAGCCGCAGCCTGTGCCGCAGCTCCCCTTATCCGGGTTCTCAGTCGCTTCAAGGGTCCAATCATCCGTCGAACCGCAGCCGACATCACAGCTTACCCCTGTACTGCATCCGGAGACAAAGGTCGCATTCATAGCGACACGGATCACAAAACTGTCTCCCTCTCCCGGTTCTGAATAGAAGGTATGTTTACCGCAAAACTCTTCGTTCATCAGCTCTTCGACGATCTTGCCGTACTGATAGGCTTCCTGCTGTGTCTCAAAGGTGACATTGTTGCTGTACTCGCTCTTTTTAAAACACGCACACTCTTTTTCCATCGTGACTGTATACATAAGGCATTTCCTTTGGCAATTTACATGATGGAAGTATAGTTATTCTAAACAAAATAGGCATAGTCTGAAAAAAGTAGTTGAAATTTATAATCATTTTTTTATTTTAGCGATACACTACAGCTCAATGACAACATCACAACTCCAAGGATACGTATGGGATCGGTAAAAGAGATCGCTATTGCCGTTAAAGAGACGCTGATACGCTACATAGATGAACCCACCAAAGAGAACTATCAGCGTTTTTCACAGGAGCTGGGCGAACTGGGTGCCATTGACACAGATGAGACCAACCGTGTCAAAGAGAGCATCGACAAAGCACTTATCGCCTCGTTCACAAAAGACCTGGAAGAGAGAGCCCTCAGGCTCGATGCCTTTAAAGAACACATCATAAAAGAGTTAGAGCACCTATAATATGTCTATTCCTATCAATATACCTCATAGGCAACATTGTTCTTATGGTGGTTTTTGACACTGTACATCAATTGATCGGCGGCATCAATCGCCTCTTTTATATCTTCGGGCAGGTTTTCAAATGTAACGACCCCTATACTAAAGCCTACATCCCATCTATGCTTTGACATCTGTTTGTTCAACAGATCAACCGCCTTGAAGAATGCCGGTCTTGTCGCGCTCTGATCGGTTTCAGGCAATAAGCAGACAAACTCATCGCCCCCCAGCCTCGCCACGATATCCGTGGATCGCAAGGACCTTACCAGACAGTTCGCGACCTCTTTGAGCAACGTATCCCCCACGGCGTGTCCCAGCGAATCATTGATCTGCTTAAAATCATCGACATCAAGATATGCCAGTGAAAACTGATGATCATACCTTTTGCAACGAAGCAGTTCATTGGCAAGCTCTGCATAAAAGCTGCGGGCACTATGGACACCCGTCAAACTATCGGTATCCGCCGCATGGGCTTCTATGCGGTGAACATCCCTGAAGTTTGTGATTAAAGCCGCCAATAACGCATAAGTGAACAGATAAGGCATGCCAAACAACACTATACCTTCCAGTGTCCATGCAAACTCCGAAGTAATCACTTCTGCCGCACTTAAGACAAACACTGAAAGCAAGGCCGACAAAAGACCGGCTTTTCTTGAGCCATACCAACTGCTGAACAAAGGCGGGAAGACATACAGCGGAGTAATATCGATGCCATTTCCTGTAATGATCTGAAAAAGACCCAGAAGCAAGATAACCAAAAAAGAGAGATTGATGATCGTCTTTGGTGCACGGTTTTCGAGGATGCTGAAAATCGTCTTCATACCGCTCCTCCTTTTGTTTCATAAACGTCACTCAATAAAGCTGCATCTTTTATGACAACAATGCACCTATGCAAACATAGTAACATTATCCGACTGTAAGGACACCCCTTTTTTCTTCCGACATACAAAACCTAAGGTAATACAAGCAATAGAACCTTCTGTATACATGATACCGGATTCATCCAGACTCTTATATTTAGCGGACGAATCCGTTATACTTTCATTTTCAAATAAAGCATGAAGAACAACACCCTGTTTTGATTCGAGGATACCCCTATGAAACATTTTGACACCATCATCAATAATCTTATCCAGGCGCACAAAGACCCCAATACCCAATACTCACCCGAAGGGATGTTTCCTTCGCAAAACGATCTGAGTTTTGCCATCTCCAGATTGATGGATGCCCAGAGGATCCTTGCCAGTGAAGTCTATGACAACCGCGAACTCCCCGCAGAGCTCTTTACTGTCTGGGCGGACAAACGCGACAGCATGCCGGGGGAGACGGCCAGTGATCTCGCCCTGTGCATCATCAAAAACACACCCCTGAGCAGTACGGAAGAAGAGATCAAGCAGATCGAGGAGATGTTTTACAACACACTGCAGCACTTTAGCGAAAATGAAGAGATCGCACGTATCTATACCGACGTATTCTTCGGCGAACCAGAGGTCAAGATGCCCAAGATGAAAGACCGAGACTGAGTTTTTCTTCTTAGTCATTCTCCCTCCTTCCTATTTTAGGAAATTCCGTTAAAATTCGCCCATGAATAAAAAACAATTTGCTATCTTAAGCTCCGGAAACATCTCAAACAAAGATGAGGGCATCGCGCTCTACGCGAGTAACTACATCGAATCCAACTATAGTTTTTCACCCAGTGTGGATATCATCCATGGAGACAGCCTGGAGATCAGTATCCTGAACATACTGAAACAGTATGAAGAGGTCCTTGTGTTGGATGTCATCGGGATTGATGACACCCCGGGTTCGCTTTATCATTTTCCTATGGACAAGTTCCGTGGTCTAGGCACCAATGAAAGTTCGGAAGATATGGGTGTCCTGGAGTGCCTGAACATGTTAGAGCGCAGAGGAGAGGTCCTTCCTCACGTCAGCCTGCTGGCTATCGTGCCCGACAGTCTTGAAAAAGAGGTAGGTCTGAGCCCGATACTCAAACACTCCTTTGAAGCATTTCAACTCCTGATCGTCAAGACCCTTGAGAACAAGGGCATCAGTAATGAGGAAAAAGACGAAAAAGTGGCGCTGGAGAGTCTCATAGAGAGTATGAAGAACAAAGCTCAGGCATGAATCGGCAAAAAAAGATCCAGAAGATGCACGATAAGCGCCTCAAACGTGCCCGTGCAAAATTAAAGACCTCCTCGAAAACACCCTATGTCTCCAAGGCGGATCGAGCCTTACAGGCAGAGAATGTATGGCCCGAAGGTCTCACTTTCGAGCAGTCACGATAAAATGCAGAGACTCCCCGATAATCGTGTCAAGCATATGTTCACCACGTCCTATATTGTAAACAACAGCCAGAACAAAACATCAACACCTGTTCGCGGTGAGGATTTCGGTCCCTATCTGTTCAACTGGTTTGACGCCGTCAAGCACTCCGCAGGCAATGACTATTATGTATGGGAAGCTGCCCGGGGAACCAGTGCGGCTCCTACCTATTTTCCGATCGCCAATGTGGGCGGAAAAGGTGAGCTTAGATCCTCTGCGGCCAATAGGTGGGTAGTCGACGGGGGCACCATGTCCAACAATCCGGCTATTTGGGGTGTCACGGAAGCCTTAAGAACAGGTATTGCCTCCCATCTGGAAGATATCATCGTCATCTCCATAGGAACAGGGATCTACGAAGCCGGCGCAGGTGTCGATATCAACAGCAATGCCGTAGCGGGACTCGTCCCGAAAGAGGGGAATTGGGGGATGGGGCCCTGGATGGTCGAGAAACTGGACAACCTTGAAGGCGCTGATCACAGCAGGGGCGGATTAATGAGCATCGTACTTGATGCTGTTCAAGCAGTAACACACAGCCAGTTGACCGCCTTGCAGCAAGCAGGACTCAAATACTATCGGCTTGAACCCAAACTCACCTACGCCCAAAGTCAGATGGACAACATAGATACAGCCAATATCCAGTCATTGATCGAAACAGCCAATGCCTACATACACACAGAAGGGGCAGGAAAATTCAAGGCTGTTTTGAATGCATTGCAATAACGGGAACTATTGTGATATCAAAGCAGACCAATAGTCCTAGCTGTCACGTCACTATGCCCTAAAGAAAGCTATAACGTATTATGTTAACCGTTACATTACCCGTTTTGTAGGTTGATCGTGTACTTTGACATCGATGCTCATGGTTCCTCCCGGGTCATTTTTTGGTAAATACCCAAACCGATCACCAGCATTACAGCGGTCAAGAGCAGAAAGGTTGGATAGATCAATAGACTGATATCTTTTTTCGCTGCGGTAAAAACAAACACCAAAGCTTCAAGGGAGACGGCAATGGTAATGATTACGAGAAATTTAATTAACGTGGTTCTCTGTTTCAAGCTTGTTTCCTCACCATGAACTTTTAAGACTTCTTCTTCCATCAGAAATTTTGAGACGTCAAAAACCGCCGTTCCGATCACAATAAAGCCTACGGCGTCGAGTAGAGCTTTTGTAAGT
>JBFEXS010000028.1:0-20602 GCA_041562555.1 Sulfurimonadaceae bacterium | reverse complement strand
CAGAGCCTTTGTGAATGAAAGCCTGGAGCATATCAGTGATACTCAACACAAGAATCGTATACTCCAGACGCTGGGAGAAGCCTATGTATAGAGAAGACTTTCCCTTTTTTGAGCATGAGGATATCATCTATCTTGACAATGCAGCCACAACACAAAAACCCTATATCGTCTTGGAAAAGATGAACGATTACTATACACACTATTGCTCCAACACACACCGAGGCTCCCATGACCTTGGAAACCGGGCGACACAGGAGTATGAAGAAGCCCGTCAAGTGCTTGCTGATTTTATCGGTGCACAATATAATGAGGTCATCTTTACCAGGGGGACAACAGAAGCGATCAACCTGCTCGCGTCAAGCTATGTAAAATCCCGCTTTGACACCGTCATTCTCACACCCCTGGAACATCACTCCAATATCGTTCCCTGGCAACTTAACGAACTGCATATTGAAGTGATCCCTATCGATCAAGATCTCAACATCGACCTGGATACCTATGAAGCCCTGCTCAAAGAACATCCGAAAAGCTTTGTCTCCCTTACACATGTCTCTAACAGTTTTGGTATTGTAAACCCCATTGAGGAGCTTATCCGCCTTGCCCACCAATACGAGTGTGAAGTCCTTATCGATGGGGCACAGGCCCTGGCCCACCTTGCAATAGACGTCAAAACAGTTGATGCAGACTTTTATGCTGTATCTGCCCACAAGGCCTATGGACCCACAGGTATAGGTGCCCTCTATGGAAAGTTTTCGCTTTTAGAGAAGATGGACCCCTATCAGGGAGGAGGAAGTATGATTGAAGATGTCAGCTTTGACTACTCCACTTTTCTAGACCCCCCTTTACGCTTCGAAGCAGGGACTCAAGCCATTGCCGAAGCGATCGGGTTCAAAACAGCCTTACGCTACCTATCAGCACGTAAAGGTGTACAGGAGCATGACGCGGACCTGATGCGTTATGCCAAAGAAAGACTGTCTGAGCTTACCATGATTGAGCTCTATACCGATGCCGCCAATGTCCTTGGTAATATCAGTTTTAATCTCCAAGGCATTCACCATGATGATCTTGCAGTCCTGCTTTCCAAACAGGGTATCATGCTCCGTTCCGGTCACCACTGTGCTCTGCCCATTATGCGACGCCTTGGTATCAAAGGGACGCTGCGTCTGAGTTTCGGTCTGTATAACACTCAAGAGGAGATAGACAAGACCATCGAAGCCGTTTTGAAGGCGGAGGAGATCTTGCGATGACGGTTCTTGAGACGATCCTTCAACTCAAAGAGGAACTTTCCCTCTTCGAGGATGTCATGGACAAATATGAGTACATCATCGAACTGGGCAAACAGCTATCACCCCTGGAAGAAACCTACAAAAGCCCTATCTACAAGGTGCAAGGGTGTCAATCACAACTCTGGCTTCACCCTTACCTTGAAGAAGGAAAAATCTATTTTGAGGCGGATGGGGATGCACTCATATCCAAAGGGCTTGCTGATATGCTCATTCGTATCTATTCGGGCCATACGGCCCAAGAGATCTTGGCTGTCGATACCTCCGAGCTCAAACAACTTGGACTCAGTGAGATCATCTCCTCCGGCCGTCAAAATGGCATTGCCTCTATGCTCAAACGCATTTATAGTTTTGCCCGGGAGAAGATAGATGCCTAAAGATATATTTGAAACAACCAAAGAAAAGGTCATCTCCCTATTAAAGAACATCTATGATCCTGAGATACCTGTCAACATCTATGATCTGGGCCTGATCTATAAGATAGACCTCTATGCGAAAGATACGCAACTTATCTGTTACATCGAGATGACCCTTACCTCCCCGGCCTGTCCCGTTGCCGAGAGTTTGATAGATCAGGTAAGAAATATCGCTTACTTCATTGAAGAGATCGATGAAATGACAGTCGAGCTTGTATTTGATCCTCCCTGGTCCCCTGACGCGATTCCTTATGAGATCAAACTGGAGCTGGGACTACTCTAAATATCTCATTAGCTTCACTTCAAACAACTTCAAGTATACTCTTGTCAAATTTTTATGACAGGGAAACAAGATGAAGAAGAAAGTAGTGATATTAGGGGGTGGTGTCGGCGGTCTCTCTGCCGCACATGAACTGATACACAGAGACTTTGATGTCACGGTGTATGAACAGTTAAGCATTCCAGGAGGAAAAGCCCGTTCGATCAATGTACCTGATTCGGCTGCTCCGAACAAAAAACCGCTTCCAGGAGAACATGGGTTTCGTTTCTTCCCCCGTTTTTACCAACACATCACACGTACCATGAAAGAGATACCCTATAAGGGGGGAACGGTCTTTGAGAACCTTGTGGATACGACCCGCATTGATCTGCTGCAATACAACAAGGCTCCGATCACCATGATCTCACGTTTTCCAAGGTCACTAAAAGATCTTGAAGTCATGATTGCCATGATCTTTACCCAGGACTCCGGTCTAACAGAAGAAGAGATCAAATACTTTTCCAAACGTATCTGGCAGATCCTCACGTCCTGTGATGACAGGCGCTGGGATGAATTGGAACGAACCCCGTGGGAAGAGATGCTTGAAGCGTCCCGTTTTTCTGATGCTTATCGAAAATTTCTCGTCGAAGGACTTACCAGATCCCTTGTCGCTGCACAGGCAAACAAAGCTGCCTCAAAAACAGTTGGCGATATCCTTGTACAACTCTTTTTTGATCTGATCGAACCGGGAGTAAGCAGTGACAGGGTCCTTAACGGCCCGACCAACGATGTATGGATAGATCCATGGCTTGAGTATCTGGATGGAAAAGGCCTTGAATACAAGTTTGAGCATGAAGTCACCTCTATACAGATGCAAGGTGAGGATATCAAGTCCGTCACGATCGTGCATAAAGATGAAACATTCGAGGTCGAAGCAGACTATTTTATTTTTGCGATTCCCGTCGATCGGTTCGCGCCCCTGATAACAGACGAGATGCTAAAAGTAGATCCGACCCTGCAAAGCATAATCCCGCTCTCAAAGAACGTTTCATGGATGAACGGTATACAATTTTATCTTAATACGGATATAAAGATCACCCACGGTCACTCCATCTATGTTGATTCTCCCTGGGCACTTACTTCTATCTCTCAAGCACAATTTTGGAAAGACTTCCCTATGGATGGTTTTGGCGATGGCAATGTGAAGGGAATTATCTCTGTAGACATTTCCGAATGGGAAGTTGAAGGTACCTTCAATAAGAAGAAGGCCTCCGAATGTAGTGAAGATGAGATAATCAAAGAGGTCTGGTTGCAGCTTAAAGAGTCTCTGGCAAAAGATTGCGAAGACCAACTCAAAGACGAGTATCTTCTCTCGGCCTTTTTAGACCCCTCGATCAAGATCAAAGCCGGTGAAAAGACAAAAAACAGCGAGCCATTGCTGGTCAATGTCATCAATTCATGGCATATGCGTCCGGATGATTACAGTCGTATCCACAATCTCCTCTTTGCCTCGGATTATGTACGTACCAATACCGATCTGGCAACGATGGAAGGAGCAAATGAAGCTGCACGACGGGCAGTTAATTCCATCATTTACAAATCTGGATCAAAAGCATCCTATTGCAAGGTGTATAAACTACGCATGCCGTTTTTCTTCAAGATCTATCGTTTCTTTGATCAACTTCGCTACAACATCGGACTGCCTTGGAAAGGAAGGATCTTTTAAGGCCTTACAGTATCAACGCGGATAGATACCCTACAACACTGGTTTCATCGGAGTTTTGATCACAGGAGGTTCGATAATCCATCAGCTCACTTTTAAGCCCGGATTTTCGGGCGGCTGTCAGAAGCGCTTTAACCCCAAGCATCCCACACGCCTCGCATCCCTCTTCAAGCATGGCCACATCCATCTCCTGAATGGCTTTCAGGCAAACGGAATCCAGAACATTCGCTGTCTTAAGATCATAAAAATGACTTAAATCCGTACTGATCACCACAAAGCTTTCCTTCTCATCCAAAACCTGTTCAATAATGGGTACAAGATCCCTGTAATCTATCTCACCATACACGATCTCCACTAATTCAATCTCTGAAAAATAGTGTTTTATAAAGGGTACCTGTGTCTCTGTAGAGTGCTCTGCATGGGCAGAAGGATCAAAATGCAGGACAGAATACTCCTCAACCAGCCTCTTTGAATAGGAGAGATCCATTTTGACTGTAGCACAGGGTGAGCTGTACTCATCATACAGAGCCACACTCGCTCCCTTTATATAGACACGATGGCTTGGTCCGATCACTACGACTCTTTTGATATCCTTTGTTTCGATTTCCCTATATGCCATATTGGCTGTGAATCCGCTATAGATATAACCTGCGTGGGGAGAAATAATCGCCTTGGCTTTCTTTGTACCTCCGGGCTTGGATAGATTCTTTTCAAAGACCTCTATATACTCCTTGATCTGGCCACAACTGTCCGGATAGAAAGTCCCGGCTACACTGGTCTCTCGTTTACTCATCATATACTCCTGCAATCTTTTCACCGCATTGAGGGCAGCTTCCCCGATCAAGATGGCTTAGTGTTGAGCGATAATAATCTCTCTCTATCAAAATAGAATCACAAGATGGACATCGCGTCGGCGTCTCATGTATCAGGTTTCCCATATACACATAATTCAGACCATGCTCCTTACCTATGCTATAGGCATGTTTGAGAGTCTGTTCTGATGTTCGTGGCAGTTCAAGTTCCTTATAGTCTGGATGAAAAGCACTGATATGCCAAGGAACATCTTTTCCTAATTCTTCAGCAATAAACCCTGCTATCTTATGAAGCTCTTCATCCGAATCATTTTTCGTAGGAACAATCAGGGTCGTGATCTCCATCCAGATCTTTTTTTCTGCGAAATGTTTCAGGTTCTTTAGGACCTTGTTGAGATCTCCACCAAGTTCTTTTTTGTAATAACGCGGATCAAAAGATTTCAGATCGATGTTCACTGCATCGATAATCCCCTCCATGTCTTCTATCATCTCCGTAGACTCATAGCCATTACTGACGTATACATTCTTTAGCCCATGTGCTTTTGCCTCCATAGCGATATCATAGGCATAAGGGTAAAATATCGTCGGTTCATTATAGGTATATGCGATCGCCGGACACTGATGTTGCAATGCAAGACCCACGATTTCCTTGGGAGCATAATAGTGAGACTTGTCCACTTCATGCTCTTGTGATATTCCCCAATTCTGGCAAAATGAACAGCGAAAATTACATCCGACTGTCCCCAATGAAAATATCTTGGCTCCGGGCATAAAATGAAATAGAGGCTTCTTCTCAATCCGATCAATATTGATTGCCAAAGGATATCCATATACAAGACATTCTATCTTCTCCCCTATATTCTTGTTAACACCGCAAATACCGGTATTTCCTTCTTTGATCTTGCAATAGTGTTGACAAAGGGTACAGATCAGTTTACCCTCTTTATACTCTTTATAGTATTCCATCATTCACTCACTTTATCAACCTGATATACCCGTATCTCAGGATGCCTGTGCAAACAGGAGGGCGAGAGCCCTGCTTTTTGACAAAGATGTGTAAAAAAAAGCTCAAAGCTATGCAACTCATCCCACACCTGAGGTAAAAATGTAGCCTGGTTAAACCCTGACTTTAATATGACCCCATCAATTCCCCTGCGAATTTTGGACTTCAGATCATCAGGATCTGTGTACTCCAAAACTTCAGGGTGCGTCAAGACAGAGACTTCGATCTTCACCTGGGACAGTTCCTCCTCCCTTAAAGGGGGAAAGCGGGGATCATTAAAAGCCGCCGCTCTGGCATTTGACAACACATCCTCGAGCAATGTCCTCCGGGCCAGGATTGAACCGATGCACCCCCGAAGTTCACCATCTATCGTCAAAGTGACGAAACATGCCCCCTGCTCGATCAATACAGGGTATTCTTTCTCAATATCAGAGGTGTCAACAGAAGCATTCATCAAACTACTTTTGATCGATGCCCGTGCAAGACTCAATAAAATCTCTTTCATAGCAAGCTCCTCATATATTGCACACTCTCTTGTACAAATATTTCGATTATACACAAGAGACCTCCAAAGCTTATTTCACAAAGCCCTATATCTATTATATAACTTTTAAGTATAATTTCACAAAGGATTGTCATGAGAATTGCGGTAGTAGGATTAGGCGGGGTTGGAGGATATATTGGAGCAAAGCTCTGTGCCCTTAAAAAAGAGCATGATATCATCTTTGTCGCCAGAGGTGAACATCTGCAGGCTATCAAGCAAAAAGGCTTAAAACTTATCGATGTCGATGAAGAGCAGTACTACTTTCCAAGTGAATCGGTGGAACGTATAGACAGGCCTGTAGACATCATATTCCTATGTACCAAGACCTATCATGCAAAAGAGACACTCCTGCAACTCAAGGATGCCATAGATGAAAACACCCTTGTGATCCCTGTTGCGAACGGAGTGAATAATCGGGAATCTCTTGAAGGACTCACTCCCGCCAAGATAGCCGATGCCTGTGTCTATATCGTCTCCCATAAACATCAAGCAGGTGTCATCAAAAAATCAACCAACGTCTTTGCATTGATCCTCAGCGACACGCTTGAAGCACTATTATCACCCCTGCTTGAACACGCAGGTCTACGCACCAAGTTTGCAACGGACATTCACAAAGAGTTATGGAAGAAATTCCTCTTTATCTCTGCCATGGGTTCATTAACTTCCTATTACGAAATGGGTATGGGGAGTATCTACAAAGAGCATGAACAAGAATTCAGAGATGTCTTGAACGAGATCCTTAGTGTTGCCCAAGCTAAAGATATTGCACTAAGTCAAAAAGAGTTGGACAAAGCAATTGAGACTGCTTCAAAACTCCCTCTGGATGCACCGACATCCCTTTGGCTGGATATTCAAGCAGGCAAAGAGAATGAACTGGAAACGCTTTGCGGTTATATCGTCAAACGTGGACAGGATTATGGCCTCAAAACACCTATGATGCAGCGTATCTATGAACATCTGAGATGAATCCTACCTTACGCTACTATGAAGAACATGCCCAAGAATTTATTGAGGACACCCTACATAAGCAGATGCACCTGCAATATGCACTATTTGAAAAGTATATACGTCCGGATGCAAAGGTACTGGATGCCGGCTGCGGATCTGGAAGGGACAGTCTCTATTTTAAAAAGAAAGGATATAGGGTCACTGCCTTTGATGCATCGCCCAAGATGTGTGTTTTTGCCGGTCAACTGCTGTCGCAAAAAGTAATCCAATGCCGTTTCGATGAATTGGATTTTAACGATGAATTCGATGCTGTCTGGGCCTCTGCCTCACTCTTGCATGTCAGTAAAAAAGAGATGCCTGAGACACTGCAGGTTCTTTATAATGCCCTGAAGTCAGAGGGAATTCTCTATCTCTCGTTCAAATATGGAGAACAAGAGTATGTCAAAGACAACCGCATGTTCAACTCCTATACACTTGAGGGTTTTACACCACTTCTTGATCCGCGCTTTGTGCATATTCAAGAGAGCCTGGTACTTGAAGACACCCGTCCCGAAAGGAAGGGAGAGTTTTGGCTTAATCTTGTTTTAGCGATAAATAAAGGCTGAAAAATAACCTTCTTTATTTGCCTCTTCTGTCATATCAAACTTAGCACCTACATGCTCGGCCCAATGCTCCAATACACAATATTCCACTTCCCAATCGTCAGAAAATTTGTGTTCAACACACTTTTTCTGGCGGTTCCAATCAAGATTGACCTCATCCTGATTCACATCATGAAGCTCATCTTCAAGCCATTGTAAATCAACCAGCTTTTGTGGATATCCACTCAAGTTTTCAACTACTGTCTTTTGCATGATAACTCCTTTTGTTTAGAAATTATGTAGCAAGTGGTGTTCCAAATAATATGCGTATAAGAATATAAAAGTTCGATTCGGGAAGAAAGAAGAGAGGAATGTTACAGAAGCGCTTATGCAGGATGCGTAATCGCCTCTTCGTACTCTTTAGATAATGACAGGTTCATACATGGGCTCAGAAGTCCGTACAGAGCCATCTCCTGACCACTGACATTACAGACTTCCTGTCCCTCTTCATCCAAAAAGATGAATTTCTCATATCTATGATCACTTTTTTTGATGTACTTCGAGTACACAACAAAATATGCATCTTTAAGTTCAGGAATCTTTTCACATGCTTCCTCATACTTGTCACACTGTTTCTCAACACGCTGTATCTCTAAAAATTCTGATTGTATCGCGTCCAAAAGAACTTTTTGAAGCTTTGGAAGTTCTTCTTGAATATTTGCATATTTATCTACTGTATTCATAATTTTCCCCTTCTATGTATGGAGGTATCTGTGAACATTTTAGTCCTTTTTATTTGATACTTCTCTTAGGAATTCAAACCAGTTGGATAAGCAAAGTTTTTTATCTCGCTAACAGTCTTTCCCAATCAAATGCAAATACCAAAACCAATATACATGCTGTTGACATCATTGTTGAAGCATCCATTCTCTTCCCCTTTATAATATCAAGTTATAACACAGGAAGATAAACCAATGGACACTAGAGCCACGGTACTCTTTTGTCCAGATGGATGCTATCCCCATCAAAATTGCATCGATAGATCAGCACCTCTACACCGAAAGCCATGGCTTCATTCAAGAGCTGAGCATATTTTGCATCGATCTCTTCAGCCGCTGTGAATGCTGTCCCACCCTCGCGAAGCACAGCAAAAAACAGCACTGCCCTGTCTCCCTGGGCCTTGACTTCCATCAACTCCTGCAGATGCTTCTGCCCGCGAGTTGTCACCGCATCCGGGAACATCAAGGTCCCTTCCTCTTTCATCGTCACACTTTTGACTTCAACATAACACTTCTGATCTTTCTTTTCCAAGAGCAGGTCGATGCGGCTGTTCTGGCTTCCATACTTGACTTCCGTACGAAGGTTCTCATAATCCTGGAGCTCTTCGATCACACCGGATTTGATAGCCTCTTTGACAAGACTGTTGGCTTTGGCCGCATGTACCAATATTTTCTCCCCTTGTACATCTTCTACCATCTCCCAGGTGTAGGCCAACTTACGTTTTGGATTATCACTCCTACTTAACCAGACTTTGAGCCCCTCCTCTTTATACCCCTTCATCGATCCAGAGTTAGGGCAATGGGCCGTCACAATCTCACCATCATTCAATCTAACATCAGCTAAAAAACGTTTATAACGCTTGATCAACCTGCCTTCAATAAAATCCATACTGCTCTCATTTTTTCGACATTATAACAAAGGGCTTCATTCTGATGAGGTGAACTAAAAAGGGGATATTGGAGATGGCCGGGTTATGCAGACGCTATAACCCAAGCCAAGGCTTACTGTGCACCGTAGAAGGTGGAGTCGATCTCTTCAGTGAATCGTTCTACATTGAAGGTGACCAAATCTGCCAGGTCCTCAGGTGTTTTTTGAAGATAATTGTCCTTTAGAGGCATATACTGTACCTGCGGACGTTGACCGTTCGCTTCGTAGGTAAACTGAATATACGGATCATTTGACATATCTCTGGCCTCAACCGTAGTCATGACATCAGGAATGTAATAATCAATCTTGACATCCGGGTCTACAGTTATATTATCTACGAGCCCAATCATAGCCCGTAGCGTTTCTATTTTTTCATGGCGTGGAACTAACATAGCATCCTCCTTATTGGAGTATCCATCTCGTCCATATATTGAAGAGACAGACACCTCTTCAGGGATTCTCTCATCCCTATCTTCATACTCCTATCATAACCAACAAAGCCAAAAGCTGAGGACATGTTTTAAAATCATATTCGATCTTTAAGAGTAGCAAAATATCTATAAACGCATAGAAAAAGTATCGGACGATACTGAGTTAGATCATTAGATCATCCATGAACTTGTCAGCAAATGAGATTCCTGCTTCTTTGAAGCGTATGGATATCTCAGGGATGTAGACCTCGTCGGCTGTCTCGGAGAAGAGGTCGATCCAGACCATAAAACTTTCACGGGTGATGTTAGCGATACCAAAATGTGCTCCGGACGGGTTTCCCCAGTAAGGTCCTTCATTCAACAGGATCGCTCTCCAAAAATCTGATAGAAGCTCGATATGCTCCTGCCAATCCTCATCACTGATATCCTCACTGATCTCATGAATAAAATACGGGCCCAGGATATCATCAACAATTGCCTTGGTATAAAAGCGTGTCATTAAATCAATTAAATTTTCTCGGGTAATCGTGTCGTAGCGTTCCAGACCACTTCCTTTTAATATCGTCTTAAACATTACAAAGACAAAAGATAATTATATGTTGATGTAATTATACCACAATGTCATAGATTTAGATTGCGCATGAAACGCTTGGAGAACATCTCTCCTTTTTTCTTAAAACGCTCTGCAATTTGGGGAATATAAAGCTCGTCCACAGAGGTAAAAAAAAGCTGTTTCCATTGGCTAAAGTCCTCCCTCTTCAGTGCAGGAAGGTCAACGTGCGGCGTGTAAGGGTCGCGTTCATAACATCGCTCGACTGCCAGGATAGTCAGCCAGAAGTCTGTCAACAGATCGATATGCTTCCGCCAAAGGGCATTGTTCATCTCATCTCCCAGGGTATCCAGAAAATAATGGCCGATATTATCATCTTTCATCGCCTTGGAATAGAACAGGCGCATCAGCTGAATGATGTTTTCTCTGCTAATGTTCTCGTGAAGTTGCACAACAAATCTCTCTTATATTTTCTTATCCTGTAATTATAATCAATACCGGATCAAACCACATTGACACATATCAAGTAATTGGATTGGGATTCAAATCGGATAATTATTATTTATCAAAAATATAATCTTCACAAAGTTTAAAGCTCTATGCTATACTTCGTCCAAATTTAAGGAGATACCATGGCATGTGTAGAACTAACAACAGACAATTTCAATCAGACTCTTGACAGTGAGGGAATTGTCATTATCGACTTTTGGGCAGAGTGGTGTGGACCTTGCAGACAGTTTGGCCCGATCTTCGAAAGAGTATCCGATCAGTATCCTGATGTCATCTTTGGAAAAGTCAATACGGAGGAGCAGCACAGCATCGCAACACAATACGGTATCATGTCTATCCCAACGATCATGGTCGTCAGAGACGGGATTATCTTGCTCAATCAGGCCGGTTCCCTACCGGAAGAAGCCTTTGGAAAAATGATTGATCATGTCAAGGGCCTTGATATGGACGAAATCCGTGCAGAGATCGCTGCAGAGGATGAGGAGTAGGTTTACCCTCACCTGCCAACAACATTTTTCAGCCCTTGGAATAGACCGTAACTGCTATCAAGACCAGATAAAGCACAGGTAAAAAGTATTCATGTATGGAAGAATATTTTTTATGCAATTTCATTCCGATTTCCTTCAGTTCACATGGCACAGCTCATCATGAGCACTACAATTATTTGTAAGATTCTGATGTAAAGAGATCTGCAACAAAGCTTCTATCTTTTCCTGTGATATACTCACGAACAGCTATACCTCATTCTGTTTAAAACCAAGAAAGGAAGAGAATGCAGATTACCGAAGTGTTCACGCCACCTCAGATTTTACGGGTGCATGAACTTGCCTGCGAGATCTGGAACGAACATTATCCCTCTATCATCTCTCAACAACAGGTGGATTATATGCTCCAGAAGTTTCAAAGTCCCCAGGTGATTTTAGAACAGATCAATGCCCGCTACCGCTACTATCTGCTAGGGGATAAAGAGGATGTTTATGGTTATATGGCCGTGCAGCAGCAAAGAAATACCCTTTTTATCAGTAAACTCTATATCCAAAAGGAGCAGAGAAAAAAAGGATATGCAAAAGCGGCCTTGGCCTTTTTATGTACCTTGGCTCAAAAGCAGGGAGTTTCCCGTTTATCTCTTACCGTCAACATTCGCAACACCATTGCCATCAAAAGTTACGAATCACTTGGGTTTATTAACACAGGTACGCAGCTGCAGGACATCGGTGAAGGATATCTAATGGATGACTTTACCTTTGAGTATCAGTGCTGAATGTAAGATAGACACGAAAACACTCCCTCAGCACTTTCCTCATCTACATTTATTTGTCCATTCTCAGCCATCGAGAAGACGAACTCACAAAAAAACTTGAGAGCTGAATTAACGATATGAAACTCCTCACAGCAGGTCTGTTTCTCAGAACCAAAGTCTGAGTTTTCATAAACGCCTTGGCAGAAGTTCTTGATCCTCAACTTCAGGAGCAATTGATACACGGAAGTTTCAGGGGAATCATTCCCAATGCAACAAAACTGTATAATACATTAGAAAACTTTTTTGTCGCAATCGGCCCATCCAATGTCAGTGCATTTGATATGGCCGTCTTGGCGAATGCATCCATGGACAGGATCGTACTACAAAGCGCATACCCGGAACACCGTTTTGAAGAGATTTATGAGAGTGTCAAAGTCATCTCATCTGCTCTGTTTAGACCGGAAGAGAATATCATCGTACGTGCTACCCTGCACTCGCTTGCCCTATTTGGACTCAAATAGGGCTCAAATGAACAGGAAATGCATATCCTGTAGAAAATATATAAGGAGAGACCATGACGACAAGGCTATATTGCGAACATTGTGACAAGTTTTATGAAGTCGACATCAATGATATACGTTTTATGTTGGAACAAAAAAAAGAGTCGTTGAGCTTCGCCCACAACACCTATTTTTTCAAAGATGGATGTTTTTGTCAAGAGCTGAAAAAGTATAAAAAGAACTTCTCAAGACCCTAGTCTTTCAAAAGCCTTTCAGATCCCTTTCAAGAACCCCGTATCATTAGAGTGCCCTAAGTATTTCTAATGAGCTAACCAAGTCTGTGCCGCAGGATGGAACAAGGGTGATGAAGGGATGAAAGCAACATCAGAAGGTGTAGCAGAATACCTTGCAAAACACGAAGACGAACTCTAAGCTCTGCTCGGACTTTGTCTAAGTCTATAGCTTGGCCGTCACAGGACATCCGATCTATATACTTATTATCAAGGAACGACATGCAATTACCTCCTATCATCTATGGTACGGCCTGGAAAAAAGAGGCTACTAAAGAACTCGTCATTCAGGCAGTCAGAGCAGGCTTCAGGGCGATAGACACAGCCTGTCAAAAACGTCATTATAATGAAGCAGGTGTAGGTGAAGCACTGCATGCCTTGGCCAAAGAAGGCATACAGCGGGATCAACTCTTCATCCAGACAAAATTTACCCCGATTGCCGGACAAGACCTTGACAGTGCTCCCTATGATCCCAATGCAGCCCTTTCTACTCAGGTGGCGCAATCCTTCGAGGTCTCCTTGAAAAACCTCCAGACGGACTATGTAAACTCCTTGGTACTTCACTCTCCCATTTTCCCCTATAAAGACCTGCTGGAAGTATGGAGCGCCATGGAGCAGATATATGAGAACGCTCAGACCCATGCACTGGGTATCTCAAACATCTATGACCTTCCTACCCTGAAACGTTTCTATGATGATGCCAGTATCAAGCCCAGTTATGTACAAAACCGCTTTTATGCAGAGAGTGATTATGATGTGGAACTTCGTAAATGGTGCCTGCAACACGGTATCGTCTATCAAAGCTTCTGGACCCTGACAGCCAATCCCCACATACTTCAGGATGAGACCCTCTTTCAACTCAGTCGTACACATAAGAAGAATGTCGTACAGATCCTCTTTTCCTACTTGCACCAAACGGGTGTCACACCTTTGACAGGGACCACAGACCCCGAGCATATGCGCGATGACCTGCAAAGTTTTGATATCACCCTGAGCGATGAAGAGATACGATCCATGGACAGACTCTTCATCTAAGAGGTGAAGATGAACAGTTTATGCATACCCTGTAGAAACCATACAGGAGAAAATCATGGGAATTCCCCAACCCGCTTTTTACGTATTAAAATGTCAGCAGTCATCCCCGCCAAATATGCCTAAACCCTCTTGCGTCACCCCGCAAAGCCAGGACCTTTTTCAGTACCTCGCCCAGTCCCTTATGCAAAAAGGCATCATGGGAACCGTCCAGCCGATACAGACCAGTTGTCTCGGACGCTGTAATGTCGGCCCGGTGATGCTGGTCGAGCCGGGACATTTCATGTATGTCGGTCTCACCAAAGAAAAGGTCGACCGCATCATTGATGAACATATCCTGAGCGGTACTGCCGTATCGGAATACCTCATCCCTGAAGAGTTATGGGACACGGCTGTTTCACCTGCTGATATAGCCGTACAGATGGGCTGAGAAGATGGTCTGTAAACTACACGAGATCATCAACTTCGTCCGTGAGCACAGTCTGCTCAATGACCTCAGTGATGAAGAGATCAAAGAGACCTTCGATCTTTTTCCCCACGCCTGTTCATGGGACAAACAACTGGGCATCAGTATGGTCGATTGTGACCAGCTTGACATCATCACAGACAAGACCATGGAGGTCTTGGACCTGCATTTTGAACATGAATACACCAAAGAGCAGATCCACAAAGTCGCAACGACTTTCTGCGATGTCTTTGATGCTGCAAGAGCACCGAAAAAACCAGTCCCCTTCGTCATACTGCTGCTTGCCAGACTCTAAAGGTCTGATCTCATTGACACCCAAGGCCTATGCGCCATTGGCTGTTACGGGATCAACCGTAGTCGTTACCTTTCTGACGACATCTGCAGGGAAGCCGCTGCGCTCACTATGTTCGTAGATCAGAGCTTCATCATCAACGATATAGATACAGAACATGACATCCTGCGTCGCATAGGAGTGTACCCACTGTATCCCTTTTTTCTCTGCATTCATCTCTGCGATCACTGCATTGGACTTTGCTGCCGCTGCACGGTATTCCTCTTGTGACAGAAAACCGACACCCGGGATATCCCGATGTATAATATACTTATCCATAACACACCTCCATTATTGGTGTACTCTATTATTAAATCTTATACTAATAAACTTTGAAATGCTCTTTGTCAAGCTTGACAATAGTGATCTTTCAGTAGAGGTTTAGGTAATGGAAAAGCCTGTTTATGAAGAGGGGGACGCTTTATCGTGCGGTCTCGTACCCCTTGTCGATCCATTCGACAATACCTCCGTCAAGCTCGTAGACATTTTTGTACTTGAAACGCAAGCCTAAGAGTTCTCCTACATTTTTGGTACGGTTCGCATGGGCGCAGACCAGGATGAACGGCGCTTCCTTATCCTTGACCACTTTGCTGAAGGCTTCCATAAAAGCATCCACATCATACTGCCCATAGGCATCGAAAAAGGTGATCTTGTGACTTCCCTCGATCACTCCCGTCTGCTCCCATTCATCCGGCCTGCGAATATCGATGACTGGATAGCCTTCCTCTTTTTTCTTGACGAATTCTTTGTCCGACAACGACTTAAACGCTCCAAAATTCAACATCCTATTCCTTTTGATACATTTGGCAAAACGCCAGATTCTTTTTATGAAGGTATACAAGTTTCATGCCTATAGTTTTTTTAAAGCTGGAGTCTAACATAGAGAGTTAAGCATGACATTACCGCGACAGTTTTGTCCTAAACTGCACCGTAATCGCATACATGCATTCTATCTGTTGGACTGTAAACAATGAACATGATCCAGGCCCAAAGAGACGAGGTCTATGAAGGCATCGATGTCCCGCGGGAAAAACGTTTCCATGCCCTCTACGAGGCTATTTGCTCATCAGATTGCTTGATCTCCACAGAGATATGTACCAGCTCTTCATGAACAGCAAGCTCCTGTTTCACCGTGTTTATGTCGATCGTCTCACTGGAGTTGAGTGTCATGACACAACCGAACTTTCCTTTTCCTACCCGCCAGACATGCAGGTCCTCGATGACGATGCTTTGTTCAAAGGCATTGATCACCTCCATCACCTCTTCGACGATCGGTGCGTCCATCTCGGCATCCAACAGGATCTTTCCCGACTGTTTGATCAGACCGATAGCCCAGACAAACACCAGTACCGAACCGACGATTCCCATCACCGGATCAAGCCATGAAAGGCCATAGATCATCCCGCCCGTCAGTGCGATTATCGCCAAGACCGAGGTCAGTGCGTCAGCCAGTACATGCAGGTAAGCTGCTTTGAGGTTCATGTCGTGGTGATGATGCCCGTGACCGTGATCATGATGATGATCATCATGGCCGTGATGGTGATGATGGTCGTCTTTGAGCAGCCATGCACAGATGAGATTGACGACCAGTCCGACAATAGCGATGCTAATGGCCTCTTGATAGGCGATGCTCACAGGATTGAAGATCCGTTCAACCGAATGAAAGGCCATAAAAAAGGCAACGACCAGCAGCAGGATCGCACTGGTATATCCGCCCAGGACCTCCATCTTGTAGGTTCCGAAATTAAACCTGAAGTCTTTCGCATATTTTCCTGCCATGACATAGGCCATATAGGCCATCCCCAGTGCAAGCACATGCGAACTCATATGCCAACCATCGGCAAGCAGTGCCATAGAGTTATAATAATACCCTCCCACGATCTCGACGATCATCGTCACAAAGGTCAAAAGTGTCGCATACAGCGTGTTCTTTTTTGCAATGGGATTGGAGCTGTCAAAATGGTGTGAGTGCGCGATCTCTTTTAGTGTTTCAACGGTATTCATTTTACCCTTCTTTAAAATATTTTTTGATACTATACCCCAGTATACCTTATGTGACTTTAAAGGAAAAACAAGATGGCACATTTAATCGAGAACAAAGACAAACTGATCTTGCGGATAAAAAAGATCAAAGGACAGTTAAGCAGTGTAGAAAAAGCCCTGGAGTCAGACAGTGACTGCTTCAAAGTATTGCAGCAGATCAGTGCCAGCAGAGGTGCCATACAGTCACTCATGCGTGAAGTCCTTGATGAGCATATCAAAGAGCATCTGGGCAGTCATATCAGTGACGCACAAAGAGAAGAGGAGATCGAAAACCTAAGATCTTTGCTCAAAAGCTATTTAAAGTAGTCATCCCCTATAGGCCTCTACACCTACGACATTTTGGTGTACCGTTTTGTCAGACGACAAAAGTCGTAGAAGTCGCTGAGCATCAAATAGCGGATCTCGACGTCTTCAAACTTCTTCGTCAAGATCTCATGACCCTGAAGGTAAAGCTTTACATCGTTTTGAAACTCTTTGGGATACTCGAGCTTCTCTGCCCCCAAAGAGGAGAAGCAGTCGAGGAAGTCAAAGAAGAGACCCGTCACCACCTGCTCTTTTTTCAAAGGCTTCACAGATATTTACCAAGCATGGATTCATTCTCTACTCCCGTAGTGTTTTATGTAGATGTACAAGTTTTGTGCTTGGGCTTATTTTTTAGTTGCATGTTCTGTAGATAGTATGTTTACATAAGGGCTATTTAAAAAGCAGAAATTCATTCATAAAGATATATTTTAAATTAAACTATTGCATTCCTCATATTAGTTAGGATTTCAACTTAATTCGTCTAAACTTTTAATGTAACTTAGTACTTCACTATGATTTTCTGAACCAATTGAGTCTTCAAGTTTAATTGACAATTCTTTGTTCATTTGCAACCCACCTTTTGTAATATTTGCTGATCCAACTATGGCAGTAAAACTATTTCTATATTCAAAGTAATAAAGCTTCGTATGAATTTTTCCAGTTTTTTTTGTTAATGTTTTATGTGTAAAGTTTGAATATTTTTTTAGCTTATTAATCTCTTTCTTTTCTGTATGCTTCACACTTGAATACATTACAACTGGAGTGTTATTACTAATTGCAGTTCTTAACGCGTTTTCAATAAGTCTTATTCCATCATTTAGAAGCCAACCTGAGCATAAGATGATTTTATCTGCTTTCAGTAATAGTTCTTCCAATTGTATTTTGTGTTCGTTATCTTTAATAAAATTCACGGGGTATCCTAACGTTTGAAATAAGTAATCAAAAAGCGATACACAGGTTTTTGATTGGTCGCCTTTAATTCGTCAGCTATTCTTTTCCTTTAGTTCGCCATTAACTACACGATATCTATTTTTATGTGCGACATAATTAGCTGGACCTTGAAAAATATCAAAACTAGCTGGCTCACCTTCCCATACCTTCACCCCTTCCAATGGATCATTTTCAAGAAGGTCAGACTCCCGAATAAAATCAAAAATAGCAACAACCGAAGATACGTCTAATTCAGAAGCTTTTGGAGATGGAACAACAGTGCTGAAATTTACTCGGTGTGCTTGAGCGATGTCCGGATGAGATGCTATAGCTGCTTCATCAATTGTTATAGAACGATCTTCCCAGTTAGGTATCCCATAAAAAAACTGACCCGGTAACGACTCTGAGTCATACTGTTCATTGTTTTCTGGTTTCCTTTGCATCAAGAAATACAACCTCGTTCTAAGACGCTCTTTTTGAAGTTCATATGATTTTTTCATTGCCTCATTAGTGATTGTTTCACCCAGTTCTATGGCCCATAGCAAGACTCTTGCAACTCTTATCCAAATAACCCGAGAATTATTCATATCTTCTAACAAGTTGTAAACTTCATCAAAACTATTCGCGATGACTTCAATATTTATTTCGTCTTTTTTTAACTCAGATTCTGTCTCTTGTTTTTTTCTTTCACGAACAAAAGTCAACGTTGCTATTAGCACACCAGAACTAATTGCAACAGCGGGTAAAGTATCAGTTTCAATACATGGAATACTAACCCCTAAAGTCACTAATAGAGCTGCTATTAATGAGATTAAGGCCACTATAGCGAGGAGTATGATTCCTGTCTTCATTTTTTAAGGTCCTTGATATGCCAACTATTTAATATAGAAACATTCTATTCAATACCGCCTTAATCTATCAGTACTCAACTCAAAGAAATTTGCAATTCTTCTCAACACTTTATGCGCCTTAGCTCTTGCATCCATCGATGCGTTACCGCTTGACTCCATCGAAACATCTGCAGAACTGAATGGAATTGCTTCTTTCTCGTTAAAAAAATGTAACTGTCTGAACGAAGTGAGTTTTGCATTTTTAGAGAAAAAAGCAGTGGAGTGAAGACACCCGATAGCTATCGGGCTCGAAGCCGTTGAGAGAGCTTCTTTGCTTACTTTCTTCGCGGTCGAAGAAAGTCAGGGAAAGGCTAAAAACACTCGAAGGCTTAAGCAGCAAGAGCAGAAAAAAGTTATTAAACTACAACTTCCATCCCAAAAGCATCCCCAACTGCCTTATTCGTCAGTTTCCCTTCATAGGTATTTAGCGCGGTTTTCATGACCGGCATTTTTTCTAACACTTCCTCTGCTCCGAACTTTGCCAAAGCCTTGACATACGGCAGGGTCGCGTTGGTCAATGCGAAGGTCGAGGTACGGGGGTAAGCCCCGGGCATATTCGCAACACAATAGTGCACGACCCCCTCCTCAATAAACGTAGGCTCGGTATGGGTAGTCGGATGTGAGCTCTCAAAACATCCCCCCTGATCGATGGAGACATCCACAAGAACGGCTCCTTGTTTCATCACTTTCAGCATCTCCCGGGTGATGAGTTTGGGTGCCTTTGCCCCGGGTATGAGTACCGTTCCCACGACGATGTCACACTGAGGCAGCAGTGAGGCAATAGACTCGGCTGAGCTGTACATGGTGCTCACATTGGCAGGAAGCACATCATTGAGGTAATGCAGTCGTGCCGTGTTGATATCAAAGATCGTCACATCCGCCCCCAGTCCTGCAGCGACTTCCGCCGCACATTTACCCGCAACTCCCCCGCCTAAGACCATCACCTTCGCACGTTCGGTACCGACGGCACCCCCGGGTAAGATGCCCAGCCCCCCATGGTATTTCCCAAGGTGTACGGCTCCCATCAATGCTGCCATCTTTCCTGCGACTTCACTCATAGGCTCCAATAGGGGCAGACGTCCGTCAACGACCAGTGTCTCATAGGCAAAGGCCTTTATCCCTTGAGAAAGCAGAAACTCTGTCAGCGGCTTGTCTGCGGCAAGATGCAGATAGGTAAAAAGTGTCTGACCCTTTTTGAACAAGGCATATTCCTGAGCAATAGGTTCTTTGACTTTGACGATCATCTCTGCGATCTCGAAGACATCCTCCGCCGAGGTCAAAAGGCTCGCCCCCGCATCCGCATAGGCCTCATCACTAAAACCGCTTCCTTCTCCGGCACCCATCTGTACACAGACGGTATGTCCCGCGTCAACGAGTTCTCGTACTCCGGCCGGGGTGAGAGAGACCCGGTACTCTTGTGTTTTTATCTCTTTTGGTACGCCGATGTTCATATTGCATCTCCTTTATACCTCCTAGTAACTGCCCTCACCGACTGCAAGAACATAATTATTGTCTACTTCGACCACATCAAACTCATGTTTTCCACAAAATGATTCATTTAACTGTTGTGCCCATGCCCGGGCTACTCTCAGAGCATTCTCTTTGTCATCAAAGGTCTTGATCTGAGGCATGTTTTGTCTTCGTGCGCACCCGCACATCTTTTCTACTACTACGTGATGTTCCATCATAATTCCTTTTAAAGTATATACCTAAAACTGCTGTTTTCATCTTACTTTTTTGCATTAATCATTCTTGTTAGGCTGTAAAGCCCTGTATTAAGGGGTTTTAAAAACAGAAAACAGGACAAAAT
>JBFEXS010000027.1:0-20620 GCA_041562555.1 Sulfurimonadaceae bacterium | reverse complement strand
TTCATCCTTATACGCCTCATTGTCATGTAAAGAGATATAGTGCAGACTCTTGCCGAGGGAGTTGGCGACGGATTCAATATCCTTCACCATAATACGATGGATCTCTGCAATCGCAATAAAATACGCTATGACAACAATAGAGACAAGGCCCGACAACGCCAGTAATAGATTAAAGATAAACTTTGCTTTGATCGTTCTAATCATCACGCTCCCCTTCAACAAACCAAGCGATTACTTTATCATAGCATATATAAAAAATTAATCCAATACAGACTTGAATATATAATTATCTCCTTACTTTATAAACTTTAACCTACTCTTGACTATAATACCCCCTATTATTTTTATACAGGATTTTTATGGATTATTTACAGATCGAAGGACCGACCAAACTTAGCGGAAGTGTTGACATATCAGGAGCAAAAAATGCTGCTCTGCCATTGATTGCGATGACGCTGCTAGCAGAAAATGAGGTCACCATCAACAACCTTCCCAATGTTGTTGATATCAAAACCCTAATCAAGCTCTTAGAGAATCTGGGAGCGACTGTAAATATTCAAAATGAAAACGCCTCTATTGACACCTGCTGTCTTACAAATACAAAAGCAACCTATGACATTGTCAAGACCATGCGTGCATCCATACTCGTCTTAGGTCCACTTTTATCCCGTTTCGGACATTGTGAAGTCTCATTACCCGGTGGGTGTGCCATTGGACAACGTCCTATCGATCTTCACCTTAAGGCACTTGAACAGATGGGAGCTGAGATCTCTATAGAGGCAGGATATGTCCATGCCAAAGCAGAAAACGGTCTCAAGGGCTCGCACATTGTCTTTGACAAGATCACCGTAACCGGGACAGCGAACATTGTGATGGCAGCAGCCCTGGCAAAAGGTAAGACAACGATCACCAATGCCGCTTTGGAGCCGGAAGTCGTTCAACTATGTGAGGTACTGAAGAGTTCCGGTGTCAGTATTGACGGTATCGGGACCTCTGAATTGACTATTTATGGAACAGATCGCAGGTTGGTTCATATTGAGCCTTTTGATATCATCCCTGATCGTATTGAAGCGGGTACCTATATGTGTGCAGCAGCCATTACCAATTCGGAGGTCACGCTCAACAAGGTCCGTCCGGATCACCTTGAAGCCGTTATCGCTAAACTTGAGCAGATGGGTTTTCCCGTTGACGTCCAAAAAGAGAGTCTCACTGTTAAACCGGCAAAAAGAATCAAAGCCACCGATATTATCACCCAGGAATACCCTGCCTTCCCGACAGACATGCAAGCTCAATTCCTTACACTTTGTACCCAGGCTGAAGGAGTCAGTGTCATCGAAGAGAGACTCTTTGAAAACCGTTTTATGCATGTGAGTGAACTGCAACGTTTGGGAGCGGAAATAAAACTCAAAGGGAACTCGGCAACGGTCTCAGGAAAGATAGACCTGGTAGGTGCGGATGTCATGGCAACAGACTTGAGAGCCTCTTCCGCCCTTGTACTGGCAGCAATGGTCGCTAAAGGGACAACGGATGTACACCGTATCTACCATCTGGACCGTGGATATGTCGAACTGGAGAAAAAGCTTCAAAAGCTTGGAGCGAAGATCAAACGTTTAAAAGAGTAGTCAAATCAAAGATGGATCACCATCCCAGCTGATCAAAGAGACCTACTTGTCCTCAAATATAACAAGTTCATAAATACTTTTTTTCGTCACTAAGGTCTTGTTTGGTGCGACTGCACCGTTTTGTTTCATCTTGGAGATCTCGTGGGTCAGATCATTGACCTCTTGTTCCAAAACATCCACATGCTCTTTCAAGCGAAGAATAATATCCACACCGGCCAGATTTACACCTAACTCACGTGTTAAACGAAGTATCATCTTGATACGATCGATGTCCCTCTGAGAATAAAGGCGGATACGCCCACCTGAGCGTGAGGGAGTGATCAGGTTCTCACGTTCGTACTGACGAAGCGTCTGAGGATGGATATCCAAGATCTTCGCTACGATACTGATTAAATATACCGGTTCATCATAATGGTGCATTTTCTATCTCCTTTATACTGTTTCTGGTAATTTTTCTTGTAGTGCCTGACTCAACTCTTCATCCAATTGATCCACCTCAGGCAGTACAATATTGGCCTTGAGGTAAAGGTTACCACGAACCTTTGTCTTACGGTTCATCGCTCCCATCTCTTTCACACGGAAACGCTGACCATTCTTTGTGTTCTGAGGTACTTTAAGCGTAATCTCCTTTTCCAGGGTATTCACACTCACCTTACCTCCGAATAATGCTGACTTCAAAGAGACATCGAAGGTCTTCACCAGATCGTCACCCTCCCGCTCATACTCATTGCTTGGTGCGACAGTAATGATCAAATAGAGGTCACCTTTTTGGCCGCCCATATCTTTACCCTTACCGCGAACACGGAGCTTTTCACCACTTTTAATCCCAGCCGGGATTTTGATGTCAAAACTTTCACCATTCATAGAGACTGAATGTTTTCCCCCCAAGATCGACACCGAAAAAGCGACCGTCACCTTAGACTCAATATCAAGGTTCATCGCTTGTTGGCCAAAGCCGCCGCCGAAACCGCCACTTCCCCCGAAGCCGCCGCCAAAACCGCCGCCAAAGCCTCCGGCACCGCCAAAACCGCCGCCGCCAAACATACTGCGAAGAATCTCATCCAGGTCAGCGCCCCCACCTTGACCGCGTGCAAAATCATGGAAGTTTTGACCGCCAAACATCGCATCACCATGCATATCATACTGGGCTTTTTTCTGCTTGTCACTCAGAACCTCATAGGCTGCATTAATCTCTTTAAATTTTTCTTCTGCCTCGGGATCCTTATTCACATCAGGATGATATTGACGGGCAAGCTTTCTATAGGCTTTCTTGATCTCTGATTCACTTGCAGACGATGAAACACCCAAGGTGTCATATAAACTTTTACTCATTCTGGTTACCTTAAAATTATATTCTTATTATTTACAGGTATTTTATCACAAAGGTTGAGTCAATGTCAATCAACCTTTCTGTTTATCTCCAGATTATCACATCTGCAAAGCTAATTTGTTTTCTTTATAATTGTTTATCATTTATGATGTAAAATGCTTCATAAGACACACTAGAAAAGGGAGATCATATGTCACAAAACATTTATATTGCCCGCCAACCCATCGTTGATAGGAATGAGGATATCCAGGCGTATGAACTTCTTTTTCGCTCCATTCAACCCGACGGTTCTATTCTGCCGATTTTTGAAGACAATCTTCTTGCTACGACCCGTGTGCTTGTCAACACACTCAATCATATCGGTATCAACAATCTCGTTCATGACAAAAAAGCTTTTGTGAACATTGATGACGAGATGCTGTCTGACAGTATGATCACGACGATTCCAAAAGAACGTTTCGTCATTGAGATCCTCGAACATGTCAAACTCACGGACACATTGCTTAAGCGTATCATTGAGCTCAGAGATATGGGGTATACTATTGCCCTGGATGACGCCCATTGCGATCCGGAGTTTATTAATAACTTCAAACCCGTTTTTCCTTACATCAGTATACTGAAACTTGATATTCAGATGATAGATATCAATGAATTAAAGGCACACATGCCTGACTTGAAACAATACAACTTTAAACTCTTAGCCGAAAAGGTTGAAACAGAAGAAGAGTTTGAACTCTATAAGGAGTTAGGATGTGACTATTTCCAGGGATACTATTTTTCCAAACCGAGTATTATTACCCAAGAAGCAATGGACCCACACTACAAAAACATCTTTAATCTCATCAAACTTTTGGACCAGGATCTTGATCTGGATGAGCTTAGTCTTCAATTTGAACGGCAGGCAGATATTACTTTGCAGCTTTTACGCTTTATGAACTCCGGACAACTTCACCTCAGAAGTGAGATAAAATCTATTCAACATGCTCTTTCATTATTGGGCAAGATCCCATTAAAACAGTGGTTATTGCTCATTGCATATTCCAAAAGCGATCATAATAACTCTGCCAAGTTAAACTCCCCGCTCCTTGAGATGGCCTCTTCTCGTTCCAAATTAATGTTTGAGCTGATGGATTCCTTGCATCATGACAAAAAAAGAAGCCACGAAGCTGCTTTTGTCGGTCTCTTATCCCTTATCCACTGTATCGTCCATGTTCCACTTGAGAATATACTCGAGGAGCTTCACGTGGATAAGGAGGTGTATGACGCCATCACGAAACATAGGGGAGAATTAGGATCCTTATTGGAACTGGTTGTCGCTGTCGAAAGCTTCAATCTCGAAAACGCCAATGAGATTGTTCAAAAACTGCAGATATCACAAGAGAGCTTTAGACTCGCACTACTGGAGAGTATGCGATCAGAAGGGGAAGAAGAGGAAGTTTGACACTTCTCCCGTCTTAATGTAAGAAGTGACGTACACCCGTAAAATAAAGTGCCATACCGTGTTCATTCGCTGCCTGAATCACCTCATCATCACGAATCGAACCACCCGGCTGGATAACTGTTTTAACACCTGCTTCAGCCGCTGCATCAATCGAGTCTCTAAACGGGAAGAAGGCTTCTGATGCAAGAGCTGCACCGGTTACGTCAAGATCCATCGCCTTTGCTTTTTTAAGGGCACATTGACTTGCATCAACACGTGATGTCATTCCCATACCGACAGCAACCATTGCAGAGTCCTTCACATACACCACACAGTTGGATTTCACCAATGAAGCGACTTTCCATGCGATCTCCGCATCTTTTAGCTCTTGTGCACTTGCCTGACGCTCTGTCACCAGCTTAGCGTTTGCCACCTCATCCTCTTGTACCTTATCTGCATCCTGGAAGACAAAACCGCCGTCAACATGTTTAAAATCAAGCAGATCATTTGAAAGGACAATCCTATCCGAACCATATTCGAAAAGCTTAAGACGTTTTTTCTTCTCGAATACCGCTTGAGCTTCCTCTGTAATACGCCCTGCAATCACAACTTCTAAAAAGATCTCATTCATCTTCTCCGCCAGATCAGCATCAACTACACCGTTGACACAGACAACCCCACCAAAAGCAGAAACAGGATCACACTTTAATGCCTCTTCATAGGCTTCGACCAGGTTATCACGGATCGCAAATCCACACGGATTACCATGTTTGACAATAGCAACAGCATTTTCGTCTCCAAAGGCAGCAGCAATCTTGACACCGCCGTTCAGGTCATTAAGGTTGTTAAAAGATGCTTCACCCTTAAGGGTCTTGAAATTATTGGTAAAATATTTATCAAACTCATAAAGAGCACCCTTCTGATGTGGGTTCTCTCCATAACGGGTATCCATTACTTTTTCACCGACGATAAACTGCTTCTCTCCAAAGCCGTTATTAAAACGTTTGTTCATATAGTTTGCGATCATCGAGTCATATGCCGCCGTATGCTCATAGGCCTTGATCATCAAGTCACGTCTGAATTCCAAAGCATTCTCATCACTTGAGAGTGACTCAAGTACACGTGAATAGTCTGAGATATCAGTGACGATATACACCGAATCAAAGTTCTTTGCTGCAGAACGGACCATCGCCGGTCCACCGATATCGATGTTCTCAATAATCTCATCAAAATCTTCTGTCTTCTCAATAGTTGCTTTAAACGGATAGAGGTTTACACATACCAGATCAATCGCTTCAACACCGAGCTCTTTTGCCTGGTCAAGGTGAGACTGCTTATCACGACGGTGTAAGATCCCTCCGTGTACAAATGGGTTTAGGGTCTTGACACGACCCTCAAAACACTCCGGAAACTTTGTCACCTCATCAATTTCAATTGCAGGAACACCTGCTTCTTTTAACATCTTAAAAGTACCACCTGTAGAGATGATCTCAAAATCCTGTTCAACTAAAGACTTAGCGAATTCGACGATATTTGTTTTATCACTAACACTGATTAAGGCTCGTTTCATTTGGTATCCTTGGGGATAAATTAATGGCGGAATTTTATCCTAATTCAGCTTATAATAGATATAATCAATGAAACTATCAGAACACTATTTTGACATTTACACCAAGGCCTTGAATGCGATTTCTTTTGATACCGGCGACACTTATACTCTTATGCTTCAGCGGATGTTCAACAACTACCTATAATCAGAATATCGACAAAGGGTACATTTCCAACCCCGATATTGTGATCACCGCTGAAGATGGGAGCTTTTCACTTCAGGGAGAATTTGAGACTCCATTTCACAGCGCCACCCGATATAACTCCTTACAGATGCGCGACCATGAACTTCCAAAGGCATATAAAAACGCTCTTCATTTTGGTGCGCAGCACGTACGCATAAAAGTACCTGGAGTGGAAGAAGAACTGTTTGGTGTATTAGCCTTAGACAAAGCAGATCAGGATGGCATAGGTCCGGGAACACAAAGTTATAAGATCATCATTCCTCAAGCCTATATCGATGCAGCCAAATACGGTAAGATCTCTGTTGTTTATGAGTATTATAAGCTTAAGAATGATGGTTTTTTGGATGTGGGTGATATTAAAGAGCGTTCCTGGATCTTATGGTTTTCAGATGAGGATGTCTTTGAATGAGACATCTCCTCCTGATATTTTTACTGCTGTATACACTTCATGGGAATGAACTGATATTGCTTTCCAGCGATCCTGCTCACCTCAGCAAACTTTATCAACAGTATAAACAGAAGCTACTTGTTGATACCACCAAGATATACCTTATCCCCACAGCCTGTATCTTGGACCGTTATTTCGGTGGGGCAAGTCAGGGTGATCTTATACTGGTTGATGCGCCGATACATACAGATGAACTCTTACCTACTCAAGCAGTTTTTGAAGCAAAACAGACCCAAGAGATCCAATCGCAGATCGACATACAAAAGCAGCTTGCCCTTGTTCAAGGAAGTATGGCTAAGGAATTTATACAAGACGATGAAGGAAGAGCCTATGGAGGAGCCAGTGAGATTCCTGTTGACCACAGCTTTCAAACACCTCAGCATAATGATATAAGCCAAGAGGATGCTCCATCCCATCCTTCTTGTATCCTTCTCGAAGATGGATCCGGATATGAACTTCTCAACACTACATCCCCAAGATTTTACGATGACAAGGGCTTTAGTGACATTACGGACACTATTATCTATTTTGACTGATCAAACAAGGACCTGCGATGAGTAATATTGCCATTTTATGCTCCGGAGGTGATGTCTCCGGTATGAACCCTGCCCTGAAACGTTTTGTGGAATACAGTTTTGCCAAGGGGCTTAAACCCTATTTTGTCTATAACGGATATGATGGTCTCATCGATAATCAGATCGAAGAAGCACACTATTCAGATGTAACCGGTATACTCCACAGGGGAGGGACTAAAATCTATTCAGCCCGTTCAATGCGTTTCAAAGAGTCCATATACAGAGAACAGGCAGCTGGAAACCTGCGTGCACTGGATATTGACAAACTGGTTGTACTGGGTGGCGATGGTTCATTCAGAGGTATTGATCTCTTTTTTCAAGAACATGGGATCGCTTTTTGCGGCATACCCTCTACCATTGATAATGATATCAATGGGACACAATATTGCCTGGGCGTCGATACTGCGTTGAATGTTATCAAAATGGCAATAGACAACCTTCGAGACACTGCATCATCATTCAAACGTGCTTTTGTCGTCGAGGTCATGGGACGTGACTGCGGTTATCTCGCCTTGATTTCAGCACTTACCTCCGGGGCAGAAATGTGCCTTATACCTGAAATCCCCTACTCTTTGGACAAACTTAAGGAGCGTTACCTCAAAGAGGTGTCTCAAGGCAGGAACTATTTTATTGCCGTTGTCTCCGAAGCCCTCCATAATTCCCAGGAGATATCACAATGGTTTGAGAAGGAGATCGGTTTTGAATCCAGAGTCACTACCTTGGGACATGTACAGCGGGGAGGAAATCCAAGTGTACGTGAACGTTTGATGGCGTATCAATTCACAACCTATGCGATCGATGCACTCCTTGAAAACAAGCGTAATGCTGTTATCTGCTATAACAATGGTGCTTTTGATTTAAAAAGTATAGATGAGATCAATGCAAAAAAATATGAGATCGATCAAGAACTTATTGCCCTGGGAAGATCACTCATACAGAAATAAACTCAGCTGTTTTACCATGGTAATATATAGTTTATCTAGGCTGTATTGACCGTTAAAAAAAAGAAATGTTGGGGAAAATTTAAAGGGGAAAGGGCCATAGGCCCTAAAATATAGTGATTATACCGGAGTTACGTTCTCAGCTTGAGGACCTTTTTGTCCTTCACCGATCTCATATGTAACTGCTTGGCCATCAGCCAAAGATACACGACCACCATTTGGGTTGTTTACTTGACGGAAGTGTACGAATACATCTGATCCTCCATCATTTTGTTGGATAAATCCATAACCTTTTTCGTCATTGAACCATTTTACAGTTCCGCTTAGCAATTCTGCCATATTAATACCTCTTAAGTATAAAATTCACTCCAATAGGAGAGGAATCAAAATCGGTGAGTCTTTCGGTTTATAGCAGAGATTACTTCTAAAATACCCAAAGATGAACTCGTGCCTCATCTTTCTTCGCGCACATTATAACAGCTTTTTATAGGTTTGTAGTTGAAATCAGTTTTTTTTATGTTATTTTTGATGATTTGGGAGAATCTCCGAACTCTCTTTTTTTCGGTTTTTTCGCCAAGAGATCCAGCCAAAACAGAATAAAACCCCTCGGGCGAAAGCATTCAAACAGACCATGGCATTGACGTCAAGACCGATATGGCGAAAGATACTGTCCCAATAATGACGTCCGGAATTTGGAGCGAACTTATAATATTCACCGGATGCATCCTCTGCCCACAAATAATCATATCGATAGGCAAAATCATGTACCAGCCCCGGGATAAACAGTACCCCGGTAGGCGATAAAAAAAAGTGAAGCCATCGATGGGTTGTCACCCCATCAAAGATAAACCCCTTAGGTATGACGATTTTAACACTCTTCTCAGGAAGCTCATATGACCAATCTTCAAGCAACTCCCATTGACGTACAAAAGTCCGCCAATACCATATACGAATAAAAGGATGTTTGTTTTTTATATCCAGGGGGATAGGAAGTAATTTGGGCATATGCATCTAGAATCTCCAATTCAATAAAAACGGTTACCAGAGTTTAAAAGAAACGTAGAAAACAGAGAGACATGTAGGTCCCTCTTATGAAGTCAAGCTAGATATCTTGTTCAATCACTTTTTTAAAGGTGTCGAAATAAAGACCTTTAAGTTCGGCCATTTCCATCGAAATATCATTGATCAATACTTTCTCACCGCCGACGGTTCCTATTCTTGTACACGATATCCCTTCAACCATCGATTCAAAAGCCTGTGCATTTTCCGGACTGACTTCGACGACTGCTCTTGAGAATGTTTCCGAGAAGATGTCAATCTCATTACCTACAGACACTTCAACTGTGGCACCTTTGCCGCTTACAGCTGCCATTTTCCCGATTACAACAGCAAGACCACCGGATGAACAATCTTTTGCAGAAGCCAAGAGACCTTTTTTATTAGCATTGATCACCGTGTTCCATAGGCTTAACTCTTTGTCATAATCGATCATCGGAAGTTTACCTGCAACCTTACCATGCAGCTCTTTCATATACAGAGAGCCTCCAAATTCAGATGCAGTGTCACCCAGGATATAAAGAAGATTGCCTTCTTCTTGGAATGCGTTAAAAAGGACCTTGTTCTGATCATCATTAACACCTACCGTCGCGATTGATGGCGTTGGGAAAACGGACACACCGTTTGTTTCATTGTACAGGGAAACATTTCCGCCAATGACAGGTGTTGTCAATGCAGCACATGCCTCTTTGATCCCTAGACATCCCTGTCCGAATTGCCACATAACTTCAGGATTTTCCGGATTTCCATAATTAAGACAATCTGTGATTGCCAAAGGCTGAGCACCGGTCATAGCAACATTTCTTCCTGATTCGATAACAGCCGCTGCTGCACCGCCTTTTGGATCTATGTAACAGTGACGGACGTTACAGTCTGAACTCATCGCCAATGCTTTGCCATTCTCTTTAACACGAATGACTGAAGCATCCAAAGAACCGCCTTTTTTAATCGTATTCGTCTGTACCATCGAATCGTACTGCTCATAGATCCATGCCTTGTCCACAACTTCCATGGAGGACATAAGCTTTCTAAAGGCATCTTGATTCGATACCGCATCAAAATCTGTGATCTCAACATCTGCAATATCTTTTAAGTATGCAGGCTCACGCATCGGACGATTTAAGCAAGGTGCCTCTTCTGAAACCGGATCAACCGGTACATCGGCACACTTTTCACCATGCCAGAACAGTTCCATCTTGCCTGTATCCGTCACCTCTCCAATAACGGCAACAGAAAGGTCCCACTTTTCAAAGATCTCAATAATCTCTTGTTCTGAACCTTTTTTTGCACAGATCAACATACGTTCTTGTGACTCAGACAACATGAAATCATAAGGTGTCATCCCCTCTTCACGAGCAGGTACCTTATCCAAATGCATGATCATTCCCGAACCGGAACGTCCCGCCATCTCAAAAGAAGATGAAGTAAGGCCCGCAGCACCCATATCCTGAATACCAACGACGTGATCTGTCTTAAACAGCTCAAGACACGCTTCAAGCAAAAGTTTTTCTGTGAAAGGATCTCCAACCTGAACTGTCGGACGAAGCGACTTGGACTCTTCTGTAAAAGAGTCTGAAGACATTACTGCTCCACCAAGACCGTCACGACCCGTCTTAGAGCCTACATACATAACGGGATTTCCGATACCTTCCGCTTTACCATAAAAGATCTCATCTGATTTTGCAATACCGAGGTTGAAGGCATTTACAAGGATATTTCCATTATAACACTCATCAAAGCTCACCTCGCCACCAATAGTCGGGACACCCATACAGTTCCCGTATCCACCGATACCCTCCGTCACTCCACGAACAAGATAACGTTGGTGCGATGAGACCTCATCATTATTCAATACATTTCCAAAACGAAGAGAGTTCAATGATGCCACAGGGCGGGCCCCCATTGTAAATACATCCCGCATAATTCCACCGACACCGGTAGCTGCCCCCTGATATGGTTCAATAAATGAGGGGTGATTATGTGATTCCATCTTAAATACTGCAGCATATCCTTCACCGATATCAATGACACCCGCATTTTCACCCGGACCTTGAATAACCCATGGTGCTTTTGTCGGGAAACCCTTGAGGTGGACTGTAGAAGACTTATAGGAACAGTGTTCTGACCACATTGCTGAAAAAATACCAAGTTCAACGATGTTTGGTTCACGCCCGAGAATGGTTAAAATGTTTTCATACTCTTCAGGAGAGATTTTATGATCTTTACATGCTTGGGAGATATTATCAATTTTATACAAGAGGTTTCCTTGGATTGTTTTTTCTAGACTTTCAGCCAAATTTCCACAAGATGGCAGACTTGACAAAAAGTCTAAGGTCGTGATTATAATAAAAATGTGCTAAAAATAGCTTTAGGTGTTCCTTTGAAAAACCTATAAATTTCTTTTTAAATGATCAATTTATAAAGAAGTATTATAATTTTTTGGCTAAAATCCCTAAACTCAAAGGGAATTTATGTTTAGCAAGACCGCACAATACACATTTAGAATACTTATTTTTATGTCACAAGAACCCAATTCACTCTTTTCTGCGACCCGCATCCATGAAGAGACAGAGATACCTTACAAATATCTGACAATGTTGTTAACCAAGTTAGCCAAAGCAAATATCCTCACAGCTACAAGAGGACGTAACGGTGGTTTTTTACTGAGTAAAGGGAGAGAAGAGATATTTTTAATCGACATCTTGGATGCTATCGGTGAAAACAACTGTTCAAACTGTGCCCTGGGAGAATCCTCATGTAATGAAGAGTTCCCTTGTTCACTTCATGAAGCTTATGTACAACCGAAGATCGCACTGGTAGAGATGTTGAATACTACCTCATTGGATATGCTCGATCCGTCTCTTATGCAGACACATATGACGGCGTCTACTTGATCGTATACTCTTCCTGAGTTCGGATATTCTTCTTTAGATTGAAAATAGGGATATATTCAATTTTTTCGACCTCATATTCTTTTTTCCCCTTGGGAAGCTTGATACTGAATTCATCTTCAACACTTTTTCCCAACATCATCTTGGCCATAGGTGAATGAATTGATATCAGTCCATTCTCCGGTTCACTCTCTAAAACACCACAAATGGTATAAATCTCGCGTTCATCCGTGTCAATATTGATCAGTGTTACTGTTGAGCCGAAATGTACCTTATCGTTAGAGAGTGTCGCAGGATCAATAATCTTTGATTTTTGTATATGATTATTTAAGAAGAAAAGACGTTTGTCTATGTGTCGAAGCTTTTCTTTGGCAGCATGATATTCTGCATTTTCACTGCGATCACCCTGTGCAGCCGCTTCTTGCTTCTCTGTATTTACCTGAGGTTTAAGAACATCTTTCAGATATTTAAACTCTTCAATAAGTTTGTCATAACCTTGTTGCGTCATCGGTTCGATGCTCATAAAATCGCACCCAATTGACTACATCCTGCTGTCTTGCACATTATATTAATGGACGAAACCCTTGATGTAATAGGTATCTTTCTCATCTACCCGTGATGTCTGAACCTTGTATTTTTCAGACCAATGTCTTACTTTTTCATGTGCTTCTTCTGTCAACTCCGGGCTGGGTGCTTCAATTTTGATTTTAAAGAAATCTTCTGAGTTTGACATGGCGATGTAAGATCCATCAACTTTCAATTGCTTGTGAAGTTCCATCATATGCTTCTCGATCTTGTCAAATGCTTGTGTATTGTCGATAATACGTCTGACCTGTTCCTTCAGTGCTTCGTTTGGTGTGTAGTCTAATTGTCTTAATATGGCTTCATTTACCATGTTTTTTAACCTTCTAATAAAAATTACGCGAACAAAAATTATAACAATTTTTTGTATATTTATTTTTAAATTTTTTGAGCAACGACAGACTTAAGATAGCTGCCCAATATAGGATTTATCTTCCATAATATGCAATAAGTGATGCCTTTGAGATTGTATGTGCATTGATATAGTACCCTACCAAGGCAGGGTTCGCATCTGCTTTCAAATCAAGTTTCTCAACATCCAAAGCATGAATAGTAAAGATATAACGGTGAGCCTTATCCCCCTTAGGTGGACATGCCCCGCCAAAGCCTGTTGTTCCGAAGTCTGTCATACTCTGTACTGCACCGCTATTTGACAAATCAATCCCCTTGCTGAATCCCTGGGTTGAAACATCGATATTGAATACCAGCCAGTGCCACCATCCGCTACCTGTTGGGGCATCCGGGTCATATACCGTGAGTGCTAAACTTTTAGCCGCCTTTGGCACCCCATTCCAATGAAGTTCAGGGGATATATTTTTCCCCGTACACCCGAATCCGTCAAAGACCTCATTCATGGACAACTGTCCCTCAAGGTTATCACTCTTAAGTGTCAGACCTTCTGCCATCAGAAGACCGGAAACAATGCACAGTGCGAGTATGATTTTTTTCATGTAATACATCCTTTTCTTGATTTTAACGATATGTTATTGTACTTAAAATATTTATCATTGACCAGCAATCATTAATGCAGAGAGAAACGGAACAGACCCGAAAGGATATCTATCGTATCATCCAGTTTTGATCGTGTACCTTCAAACTCTGTTGTATGATACCGAGTACGTTCTTTATGATGACGTTTGCGTCTTTGCTCTCTGTTATGTCTATGCTTTGCGTCAAGCTCATCTTTTAAAGCATTGCTCTTACCCCCCAGTTTGATCCAGTCCTGAATCTGTTTCAATTCCCCTGCATCTAACCATATTCCATGTTCGGCACAGACATCCATGATCACCCCTGAACGGTCCATATAATTTTTACGCTGCATCAGTTTACTGCATACCGGACAACGCCGATAAACTACCTGATCCTTGTGTAAGGGATGTTGCAGTAAGGAGTGCAGTTTATGGTGGTCGACCCAATAGGACTCGGTCCCACTCTCTTCCAGAAGCTTTTCCAACTCATGCAGATCAAAAAAAAGTCCATAACACCGCTTGCACTTTTCAATGATAAAACGGTTGTTCTTTCCGATATCAATGCTATCAAGCATGATCATGCAATCGGGACAGTCCCGATGACTTTTCGGAAGTCTTACCCCAAATTGTTTTGCCTGTACCTCGATGTCATTACGTACACCGCAGTAGTCGCAAATGATACTTTTTGAAGGTAGTGGCGCTGAACAGTGTTTACATTTGGCCATTACAACTCTTCTAGAATACTTCTTTTCTTACTGGTATACTCTTCTTCACTGATCAGTGCCGCATCGAACAGTTCTTTTAGCTCAAGCAAGCGTGTTTTCGCATCTTTCTTACCTACCGGTGAAGCAGTGTTTTCTTGCATCATATTACCGGACAAGCCACCGGCGACACCCATTCCCATCATCAAACCTGCTGCACCGACTTGATTATTGGCTGCGTCTTTCATCGCTTCAAGACGCTGCAGTTCACTATAGGAGATACCCGCTGCCTCGGAAGCATGTTTCGCTGCCCTTACATCAGCGATCCTGTTGATACGACTTTGTGTCTCCTCATCAAAATCTGTCCCTTCAATACGAAAATCACTCAGAGAAAACCCAAGTTTGGAAAAGTCAGCTTGGAGTTTAAGATCCAAGGATTGGGATATCTCCTCACGCTGCGCATCGATTTGAGCATAGGAGTATTGCGCTGTCGCCAGGAAATCAGCGATAGGCTGATTGAGTCGGGAAAGCATCATCTGTCTAAAGTCACTGACACGATAATACTCTTGCGCGCCCAAAACATTCACGAAGAACAATCTTGCATCATCAATTTTAAAACTATAATTCCCGTATGCCATCAGAGCAACAGGAAAAACATATTTCGGATCATCATACTTTATCGGTGAAAGCGTGCCCCATTTCTGATCAAGAATACGTGTTTTTTTAAAAAAATAGAGGCCTACTTTATGCTCACTTTCAAAGGCCTGCATAAACTTTTTCACCGTTGTCCAGAAAGGAATGTTGTCTGTCAGGAGAGAAGTCATCCCCTCCTCCTCGATGACACCAACTACCTTGCCCTCATAGACAAAGATACAGCCCTGGCCCGGACCAACGATCAGTTTTGAAGCATTCTTGATCTCATCCCCGTTGTCACTCCAACGATAAAAAAGTTCATCTGCTCCCGGATTGTCCCACTGGATCACCGAACGCAGTTGTCTTTTTACACCATCCCACATACCCATATCTCGCCTTTAAATAGGATTCTAGTCACCTTCATTATATATCAAAAAACTTAAAAATGTTTCAAGCCAAAAGGCCTTGAAGAAGGATGTTATAGTTGATCTCATATACTGCATCCATATTATCTATCACACTTAAATGCCCATCAATGGCCAAGGATGCCAGACCGTGAAGAAGTGACCAGATCGCCGTTGCAATAAGTACGGGATCGCCTGCTTTGAACACTTTTTGTTCCTGCGCCATCAGAATAATACTCACCAACTTATGAAACCCGTTATCCTGACCATTATGCATCACCTCATCCGAACTGTCACCGTGTAAAAGCTTATGCAGCTCTTCGCGTTCATCAACGCACACCTCTTCCCTTTGGCGTGACATAGAGGGACCAAAAAGCAGACGATACAGATGAGGGTTTTCCAAAGCAAAGTCTATATAGGCCTTCCCCATGGCATGAAAACGTTCAAGCAAAGAAAGCGCTTCATTACTGAAGACAGGCTCTATGCAGGCATCCAACTTGTCAAACCCACCAAGAATCACCTGTTTCATAAGATCTTCTTTGTTCTTGAAATGTCGGTATATTGCCGAACGTGAAGTCCCCAACCTATCAGCCAACTCACGTAGTGTGATCTTATCAATCCCCTCACGATCGACCATCCCCAAAGCTGTCTGAACCAGACTCTCTTTTAGGTTGCCGTGATGATAACTGTTTTTACTCTCATGTGTACTCATACCGTATTGTAACCTTCGTTGGCAAAATGTATCCTAAATATGTTGACACTGTTTACATCTTTATGTTAACATTGTCAACATTATTTTTCAAGTACTTGAAGGAACCCTATGAAAAGTATTATGATCATTTTAGTCACTTCCCTTTACGCATTCGCCTTGAGTAATCTTGACCTTGCACGACAAAGTGATGCTGTTCTCAGCGGCTATGAAGATGCTTCTGCAAAGATGCGGATGACCCTGATCAATGCAAATGGTCAGGAACGCGAACGTTTGATGAAAATGATCGTCCTGGAACAGACAGAAGGAGATAAGTCCCTGATGGAGTTTCTCTCTCCTGCGGACGTCAAAGGAACAAAGTTTTTAAATTATGAGCATGTAAGAAAAGATGATGATCAATGGCTCTATCTACCTGCACTTAAACGGGTCAAACGTATAGCCTCAAAGAACAAGTCCGGCTCATTCATGGGAAGTGAGTTCGCCTATGAGGACCTGAGTTCTTTTAACGTAGACAAATATGTCTACGAGGGAGATGCACAGGAGGTTGAGATTGATGGGAAAAAGATGTACCTTGGCGAGAGTAAACCCTTTTCAAAAAACTCCGGCTATACCAAGCAAATCTTCTGGGTCGACGCCAATACCTTTCTATTACATAAGATGGAATATTATGACCGTAAACAAGAGCTATTGAAGACGGCGTATTATTCGGACTACAAAAAAATATCCGGGATATGGCGCATCGGCAAGATCGAGATGATCAATCACCAAAATGATAAAAAGACCATCTTGATATGGGAAGATGAGACAATCAAAAACGGTCTTAAAGATAAAGACTTTCATAAACGCGTACTCAAGAAATGACATCTAGACTCATTTGGCCTCTGTTTATTGTTTCCATATTGGATGCCGATATGAACATCCGGGGACACCTTCAAATGCAGAGTCAAAACTATCTCACCCATCCGGATGACAAGCACAATCATAATACTACAAGCTTTGCACAGATCGAGATGAACTATACGCATGAAAGTTTTGAGGGGGTTTTCAAGGCCAGTGCACAAGGTGATTTTCATGACCTTCAGGGAAGTTCCGATCATACGGACCGAAGTTTCTTCCGTTTAGATGAAGCCTACGGTAAATATGAGTTTGAAGAGTCTCAGATCACGGCCGGTAAAAGTATCCGTTTCTGGGGAGCTCTGGAAGTTGACAATATCGTCGATGCTTTCAATCCGGATGACTTGCGCTCCGATCTTTTCGATCCTGACAAACTGGGAGTATGGAACATGGCTTACACCCATTATACAGACACAGGAGAGATAGCACTGATCCTAAAAGCAGACGAGCCGGACCAGCCGATGACGAACTACCCCTACGTCTATTATTTTTTCCCTGAGTTCGTCACCTACAGCGATAGACTTCAGACAGAGAAGTCTGTCAACTATCCGACAGTCTATCTCAAGTATTCAGCAAGTACGGATACAGCATATGCCTTGGACTACGCTTTTATTCTACAGCACGGTTATGATTCACAGCGTTACTTTTCGGCCAGTGGACCATTAAATGGATCGGCGGTAGATTTCAATGAACATGCTTACCTTGTCAATAAACTTATGAACTACAATACCCTTGTAGTCGGCTCTACACTCTTCAAACTTGAAGCACTTTATGCCGACGTACTCAATGAACCACGTATATCCGATTATTATCATATTGGACTTGGTATTGAACATACCCTGACGCAGGTGTATAACAATGCCGACTTGGGACTGATCAGCGAGTATTATCGATATGGCACTCTCGATAAGGAAAAGTATACCGACCTTGAACTCTTTGAAAGTTTTCAGAATGACCTCTTTATAGGTCTACGCTATAGCTTTAATGAAGGCAATGATGCCGGTATCATCGGTGGGGCGATCATCGACCTGGAATATAATGAACAGTCATATTATATAGAGTATGAAACCCGACTTGCCGAGATCTTCAAACTTGCTCTTGATTATCGCTATACCAATCCTTCCAACGACACATTAACTGCCTTAAACCTAATGGGAAGGCACCAGCGTCTTGGCCTTAAACTGGCATACTATTTTTAGGAGAAATGATGCATACTTTTGTCAATATAATTATTAAGCTGCGATGGTTTATCCTTGTTATCATCCCGTTGCTGACACTCTTGATGGCATCTCAACTCAAGCACCTTCAGTTTGAAGGTTCCTACCGGATCTGGTTTGGAGAAGAATCACCTATTCTACAGAACTATGACCATTTCCGTGCGACCTTTGGCAATGATGATGCTGTCAGTGTGATATTCAAAGATGACAATGGCATCTTAAACCCAAAAGCCTTGCACGTGATCGATCGCATCACCAATAAACTTTGGCAAACGCACTATATCTCCCGGGTTGATTCCCTGACAAACTATCAATATATCCATACCGATCCTGACTATCCCGATGAGATTCTTGTCGAAGACTTTATTCAAGATATAGACACCTTAAATACAGCTGTCCTAAAAGAAAAGGCTCAGATTATTCTCAAGGAGGATCAAATCCTTGGACGCATTATTTCCACGGATCTAAAGACGACGATGATCGTTGGACGCATGACTCCAAAAGCTGGAGATGACCCGGAAGTATCTGCCAAACTCAAAGCTGCTGTGGAAGAGATCGTCGCCCAGGAAGAAGCAAGCGGCTATGATTTTAGACTCGGAGGGGGACCGATCCTGAATATGGCCTTCATCTCTCTGGGAGAGCATGACGCGGCCACTTTCACACCCCTTGTGCTAATCATATCCATGATATTGCTCTGGATAATCTTCAGGCGTCCTTCCGGGATGTTCTTAAGTATTTCCGTCGTTGTCTTTACCTTTTTGATCGTCTTGGCTGTACAGGTCCTTCTGGGCTACAAACTTAACAACTTTACGGCTAATATGCCTATTTTTGTCGTTGCGATAGGTATCGCCGATGCGATGCACCTGTTTTGGATTTATCTCATTGGACGAAAGAAGGGACTGGACAACCATGAGGCCATCCATTACAGTGTCCATAAAAACTTTCTGCCGATCCTGCTCACCTCATTAACCACTGCTGTCGGCTTTGCTTCCCTGGGGATATCTGCAGTCATACCGATCAAGACATTGGGTATTGCTACTGCAAATGCCGCCCTGCTCGCCTTTGTTTTAACGATACTTTTTGTTCCGGCGATGCTTTCCATTATCAATCCTAAAATAAAATTCACCCAGAATGCATCTCAGGAAAAACCACAAAGTCCTTTCGCTCATCATGTGGCTCACTTTATTATCCGAAATGATCTAAAGATCATTTGGGCTTCCTTGCTTATCTTTACTACCCTGGGCATAGGCATATACTATGTAAAGGTCGATTCAAATACAATTCGCTACTTTAGAGAGGATGTTCCTTTTAGACAGACAGTACATTTCATGCAAGATAATCTTACCGGACCGATGGCCTACGAGATTATTGTCGATTCACAAGCAAAGGACGGAATCAAATCCCCTGAATTCATGAAGACTGTTGAGACATTTTACACCGAATACAAGATACAATTCCCTGATGTCCGTCATGTCTCGTCTTTGCTTGATGTGATCAAAAAGTTTAATGAGGTCATGAATCACTCCAAAAGTATTCCGGATGATCAAGCCCTTATTGCACAATATCTACTCCTCTATTCTCTTTCCCTTCCCCAGGGTATGGAGATCAATGACAGGATGGATGTGGATGAGAGACTACTACGGATCACCTCCTCGGTGAACATCGTCGACACCTCCTTGGATCTTGAAATGATAGAGTGGATAGAAACATGGTGGGAAAAGACACCCTATAGTGCACAGACCAATGGTCAAACCGTCATGTTCGCACATATGCAGCATGATGTGACCGATACACTGATCCAATCTATCCTGCTGGCTATTCTGGCCGTATCCCTTATGATGATACTTATCTTCAGAAATCTCCGCATGCTGCCGCTGTTTATCATCCCGAATATTCTTCCCATCACCCTTGTCGTGGGTGTCATGGGATGGCTGGGTATTACGATCGATATCGGTGTAGCTATCTCAGGTGCAATCATCATAGGTGTCGCCGTGGATGACACCATCCATTTTCTGGTCAAATACCGTGAAGCAAGACGACGCGGAGATGATATCGAAGCTTCTCTAGCCTATGTGATGCAATATGCCGGTTCAGCCATTATCTTCACTACGATAATCCTGTCTGTAGCATTTTTGATATTTATCTTTTCACAATTCCTGCCAAACGTCAATTTCGGTATTGTGACGGCAATTGCACTGATGATAGCCGTACTCGTAGACCTCTTGATGTTACCGGCCATACTAAGCCGATTTGATGATGCTAAAAACAGTCTTCTGGACTAACTTTCCGTATAACACCATTAAACTAAATCAGTCTCCACTATCCTCATTCTTCTCATCCTCTTCTTCTTGAGAAAAATTATCATCATCTTCTTCCATGACCGCTTTGAGCTGATCATCTCGGGCAGTCTTTGTACAACCATACCCCGTATTTTCC
>JBFEXS010000026.1:0-21364 GCA_041562555.1 Sulfurimonadaceae bacterium | reverse complement strand
GGTTGTTCACTATGTATGGGTAACCAGGCACAAGCTAGAAAAGGTGCTACAGTATTCTCTACATCTACTCGTAACTTCGACAACCGTCTTGGTAAAGAGACTCAGGTTTACCTAGGTTCTGCAGAGCTTGCAGCACTATGTGCTAAACTTGGTCGTATCCCGACGGTTGAAGAGTACATGGAGATCGTACCTGCTAAACTAGCCGGTAAAGAAGCGGATGTTTATAAATACCTAAACTTCAACGAGATCGAAAACTATGCTCTTGAGTCTCGTAAAGATGCTGAAGAGAAATACGGCGTAACTGTTAAACCAGTTTAACTCTAAAACTTAAATAGCGGCGCACTTGCTGCGTTGCTTCCCTCGTCGTGTACCGATGTACGCTTCCTCACTCAGACCCTTGCAATTACACTACTCCTTAAATTTTAGTATATTAATTATTTTATGAGATAATTAGCTTTATGGATTACAATGATAAACAAAACAAACTATATGACTATACAAGAAAGTTATCTGATAATATTTATAAGTTTCATATATCTCTTAAGATGGAAGAAATAATTTCTCATTATTATGAGGAAATAAATACATCTAAATATCGTTCTTTTTTTTCTTTTATTCAATTACAATGTATAGATCAGTTGTTGCTATCCTTATCTAAGGTATATGATAGAAACAGTGTTTCATTAGATAGTATCATTAACTTTATTGAATCAAACCGAAATGAATTACCTGGATTAGGTTTTAATCCAGAGAGTCATATTTTTCTAGATTTCGATTTTAATAAATATAAAGAGACTGTTGTTGAAAAAATGGAAAATGGTCAAAAGGTATTTACAAGAATTAATGATAGGTTTGTACAAGATTTAGTTAAAAAGCTAAAAATAGACAATGAAAAAAATAAGAAAAACTTTGAATCGCAACTTGAATCTTTGAAAAATATCAGAGATACACAAATAGCCCATACAGATAAAAAGGTTATAGAAGGTTTTGGTGTGTCATGGGAAGATATTGATAAAATATCTAAATACCCGCAAAATGTTTTAGCTTTAATCGAAGATGTGTTTTTAGCAACCTCGACTAGTTATACTAAACATGAGTACCTTCATATGTTTAAAATGCTACAAGAGTTAAAGATAATTGATAATAAGTTGACTTATTATGATGTTTTTTAGAAGCAATTTGTAGGATAGGGGTCAGGTCATTAATTTTTAATGGTTAAATAATCTTGACCCTTTATATTTCACTATTGTGCTATAATTCGCGTAATTTCAAGTATTTGATCTGTATTTGACTTCGTTTTTAAAATGCTTTAAAAACTTTACTAATCATACAGAAAGCTTAGATCTACTCAAATTGATTTGCATTGATTTTAGTTAGGCTTTTTTCACGATGCACGCCCGTCTTTGACCGATGTGCTCACTCTGAGGAAGCCTATCATGACAAATGTTAATGCAGCACTACAGGACTCCTGTGCCCTCATCCATGCACAGCAAAACCGAAGTAATATATCAACCTCTTACTCGCATCAAAGTACATACAGCAATAGACTCGATTTATATCTGGATATTAATGCCATCGGGTTTATTGACTACAGGATAAAAGATGCGCTTTTAAAAAAGATTTCTATCAGTCAAATATCCATCGATGCCTATTATCAGAAGAATGGTCTGGGAACCTATCTGATCGAGTGTCTCAAAAAAGAGTTTGATACGATCACCTTGCTGTCAGTCAGCAGTGGTTTGAACATGTTTTATGAAAAAAACCATTTTGTAGAGGATCTGTTTAAAGCAAAACAAAAGAATACGACAAATTATGTGTGGACCAAATAGAAGCAAGAGCAACATAGGCCTAAGCCAAGAGTAAATTTGTTTCTTCTCTTTTGTTTGTTGATTTAAACATTAGATTATAGTGAATAAGATACAGTAATACTCATAGTTTTTTATTTGGAGGAATGATGATCTTAAAGAAAATAGCAAAACATGCTTGGAATGTCTTCTCATCGCTTGTCGGGTCCCCTTATGAGCAACAGGCGAGAAACTTAGATCTCGACAAAGTCGATCCGCTGCTCAGAGGCCCTGAAAACCCTACGACCAATAGAAAAGTATATAGAGCAAATAAAGTAAGCTCTGAAAAATTGGCTTAGGTAACGACTACGTCTGTAGAATAAACCTACAAATAAGAACAAATGGGATATTGCCTCTATTGCTTTGGAATTGACGTTAAAATTTTCACTTTAATGCATGAGCATTTTTAAGGATGGTTTTTATCATCTTTCTAAAGACTAAATAGTGTACGGGAATCAGTGCATACCAGTATAATCTTCCCCAAAGTCCTCGCGGATAGAAGTAGGCTGTTTGTACCAGCTTATCTTCTTTGATGGTAAACTCTAGCCAGGCTTTACCTGGGACTTTCATCTGTGCATAGAGTAGCAGTCTTTTGTTCTCAGTCAAGTTCTCCACTCTCCAAAAGTCTACACTCTCTCCTATACGTAACGTCTGTGAGTCTCTTCGTCCTCGATTGATACCTGCACCACCTAAGAGTTTGTCTATTAATCCTCGTATCTCCCACAGCCAGTCGTAACCAAACCAACCTTGTTTACCACCAATGGAGCAAAAAGTAAGGTAGACATTTTCACTAGGGATACCATCGAGCGGCAGCGTCTGTCTATCCATCAGAACAGATGAAGAGGGGTCGTTTTTGTGCTGAAGTTCCCATTGGTCATACACCCCACCGGCATCACTCCAGCGACTAAAGACTTGATTCTCTTCCATCTCCTGTATGGCTTTTTTAACGGCATCTTCAAAGCCCATAGGGTGTATGTCAGGAAAGTACTTTTTTGCATTGTCATTTTGTATGATAACCTCTGATGAGAGTCCTTCGATGAGTGAACGAGCGACAGTATAAGGCACTGGGGTAAAAAGATTAAGCCAATAGGATGATAGTTTTATCGTAAGTATAGGAAGCGGGAAGATCCAACGTCGCAGACCTAATGCACTGGCACAGCGTAACATCATATCTTTATACGTCATTTGCTCACTGCCTATATCTACAATTAAATTGCCTCGGATCTCTATATTTTTTGAGGCATTGAGATACTCAATAACATCATCTACGCCTACGGGTTGAGCAAGTGTATTTACCCATTTTGGGGTGACCATAACAGGTAGTTTTTCTGTCAGGTGTCTGATGATCTCAAAGCTTGAACTTCCTGATCCGATGATGACACCTGCACGTATCCAAATTGTTTCTATCTTATCAGGTCTGCTTGAAAGGACCTCGCCAGTCTCGATACGACTTAGAAGATGCTTACTGGCTTCTTCTTTAATACCCAGTCCGCCGAGATAGATGATGCGCTTCACACCTTGCTTTATGGCAGCATCTAAAAAGTTTTGAGCACTGAGTTTATCAAGTTCTTGATAGTTCTTTTGTTCTAAGGAGTGTACAAGATAGTAAGCAACATCAACACCTTCGAGTGCATTTTCGAGTGAAGCGGGATTAAAAGTATCTCCTTGAAACACTTCGGCATCTAAACCTGGATCGAGGCTTTTGGGGTTACGTACAAGAAGGCGTAATGAGATATCTTCATGTGTGAGAGCCTGTTTTAAACGTCTTCCTATGTATCCATTGGCACCTGTCAATAAAACTTTCATCATCACACCTCTATTTATTTTAATACTATTGTATTCTCTTAAAATTAAAGGGAACAGGGTGCTTTTTATAGCACTTTATATTTTATTTAATAGAACATCCCTTAAACGTGGTGCCATAGTAACAGCCTTTTACCTTCATTCGCTCCATTGCCTGTTCATAATCCAAGTCTGAATCTTTGTTTAGCTCAAACGTCTCAATAAAACCTTTGATACTGTAGCCCTCAGGCATTTCAAACTTCTCAATTTCCGTACCGTGTTTGACCAATACCCATATTGAAGCACCTGACTCTGCCGAAACATCATATTTATCTACTTTCATTTATACCCTTCGTGAAAATCCTATACAGTTTTTTATTGTATCAAAGTTTAATTTGTCCAGTCGCTGACATCACACTCTTCGTCAATAATATATCTTTTATGTGGGTTTATAGCTAACATAACTGTATGTTTCATAAGCCTTTAGAGTAATGCTGTTAATTAAAGCTATCAAAAGCCAGCTATTAAAGTTTACATTGGTATCTGACCCATTTATCCTAATCTTTATGCTTATTCAACAACTCGACAAACCTAGACTCATTTCGTATGACATCAAATTCGGGTTCTTTTAATACATCGTCGATGTATTGATCGTTTTCATCCAAGACTTTCTCTAAATCTGCCAATGCGTTGTCAGCTTGTCCCAAGGCACTGTAGGCACAGGCACGTTGAAAGAGTGCGTATGCATTAGTCGGTGAAATAGCCAGGGCTCGATTCGATAGACTTAATGCCCAATGTGCCTCACCTGCTTCCAATGCGGCATCAGCCTTATAAGACAGTGCTTCCGAGTCCTTAGGGCGAATGGCTAAAATCTGATCATAGATGTCGATTTTACCGCCGGCTGTTGTCTCTAAGCCAGCACGCATCCACAAAGAGTGTATGGTATTGGTTCGTGCAATCTCCTCTTGGTTTTTTAAGACCTGCTGGGAACGTTGTGAAAGATCATACTCTAACTTTTCCATTCTCTCTTCGTAACCCGATATGACTTTTTGGATTTTCTCATCTACCATACCTTTTAAACGATCATTGAGATCTCTTAACGAGTTCCACCCTAGCAATACAAGAATGGAACTGGCCGCTGCGATGATATAAAACATATTATTCATCGTGGACGTCGCATAATTGATAGCTTTATCGGTCACACGGAGTTCTCTTTCTGCCAATTCTGTATTTACCATCACTTTTAGATCACGATTTTCATCCCTTAATGCTTTGATCTCATTGAGAATATAGTTCTCTACAAACGGTGTATACAAGGGAGCCTTTCGATTATCAAGACTTTGTACTATTTTATTTCCATCCATATTTTCTTTCGGGGTAGCATATAGTGTAACTATCAACAATATATTGAGTAGAATTATCTTTTTCATCATCAGCCTTTAATCAATGTCTGTGCAATCATAACATAGAACACTTTCTGCATAAAATCAGACTTATTAAATAGCATTTTGTTGAAATGATCTTATCATTCTTGTCTTTGTAGGTACAGGAGTGAAATTATTTTGCTGATTGCTTCAAAGATTGTTCAAGTTGATTCTGGTTACAATGAGATATTGTCAGAAAAAAGCATAGTTTAATATCTTTGGATGGAGTGTGCGGATATGATCAAACTTACCATAAATGATAGATCGGTCGAGGTAGAAGAGGGCACTACCATACTTGATGCCGCAAGGTCTGCCGGTATACATATTCCCACTCTGTGTTACTATCCCCGTCTGCCATCACATGCCGTATGTCGGATGTGCCTGGTTGATGTCAATAACGGTTCACATCCCCAACCCGCCTGTGTGACCAAGGCAGAAGATGGTGATGTTATACAAACGGATTCCAAGGAACTGCAAGAGTTTCGAAAAGCAGATGCACAATTCCTGCTTGCCCGTCATCCCAATGATTGTATTCATTGTGAAGTCAACGGTAATTGTCAATTTCAAAACCTGGTGAATGAAAACCAGTGGGAAGACCGCTGGGAAAAGATCCCGATGGGCTCAGCAGAACATCCTGAACATAAACTGCTGGATCACACTTCACCGAGCATTTGGCGTGAATTGTCAAAATGTATAGAGTGCGGTCTATGCGTTGAAGCATGTGGTGAAGCCGGACAGAAACAACATGTCATTGCCTTTGCCGAGTCAGGGTCGGATCGTCTGCCTGTTACGGTGTTTGACCAGTCTTTAGCAGACACCAACTGTATCTCCTGCGGTCAGTGCACACTGGTCTGTCCCTCAGGCGCACTGATCGAATCACCCCATTGGCATGATGTCCTGCATACACTCGATAACGGAAGACGGACTTCAGTCGTCCAAGTAGCTCCTGCAACGCGTATTGCCATCAGTGAAGAGTTTGGGATGAAGCCCGGGACTGTCAGTACGGGGAGGCTGATCAATGCACTCAGGGCTTTGGGTTTCGATTATGTGTTTGATACTAATTTTGCGGCAGATCTTACCATCATGGAAGAGGGTGCCGAGTTCTTGTCCCGACTCAAAAGAGGCAAAGATCTACCCCTTTTTACCTCGTGCTGTCCGGGATGGGTGAACTGGGTCGAGATCAACCGGCCTGACATCCTGCCCCATCTCAGTACGACCAAATCACCCCAGCAGATGCATGGGGCACTGACAAAACGCGGAGCTTTTGCCCGTTCTTTGGGCCCTGAGTTTGCTGAAGGAGATGTCGAGCCTTATGTGGTAAGCGTGATGCCCTGTACGGCAAAAAAAGATGAATCCGAAAGACCCGGCGTATCCGAAGACGTAGATCACAGTATTACTACACGGGAGTTGGCACGAATGATACGGGCAAGAGGTATTGCCTTTGGTTCGCTGCCAACTGACGGCACGTTTGACAATCCTTTGGGCGAAAGTACCGGAGCTGCTCAGATATTTGGTGCATCAGGGGGTGTTATGGAAGCCATGGTGCGAACGGCATTACATCTTGCCGGTCACAGCGACAATATCAAGGTCGATTGGCATCAGCTTCGCGGTGTTAAGGAACTTGTTAAAACAGCAGAGGTCCCGGGTGTAGGAAAAGTGGCTATCTGTAACGGGATAGCTGCAGCACAAGAGATGCTCGAGAGTGAGACATGGCGGGAGGAGTTTGTCGCCATAGAAGTGATGGCCTGCGTCGGCGGTTGTCTGGGCGGAGGAGGAGAGCCAAAATCGATGGACCCTCACATTTTACAAAAACGCATGCAGGCCATCTATGCGATAGACAAAGGTTCACCGCTAAGACGTTCATTTGAGAACCGTGATGTGCAGAATCTATATGAGAAAGAACTGATAGAGCCTAACTCGAATCAAGCCAAGGAACTGTTGCATACGAGTTATGCACCACGTCATTCAAAGAGGTTGCTCTTGATGAAGTTCCTGGATTGTGTCGATAGACGTGACGGTCATGCTGCTGCGTCATTGTTTCACCCTCATGGTACTTGGTTTACCGCTTCAGCCTTTGGTGAGATTAGTGACAGGGAAAATATCGAGACGTTCATTAACACCCAACTGCCCGAACGCAGATATGGTCCGCATTTCCTTCGGCATACAATGGCATCAGCTGCCGGTGCAGACGATCTTACCGTTATAACACCGATGGGAGAACATTGTCGTTTCAGTGTTGATTTGGAGACAGTTGACATAGATGGGGTGCAACGACCGTTCATCAAAAAACTTGTCAGAGAGCTGATGGACATATCCCATGAATGAATCCCTACTTTTATCTAGAGATTATATATACATTTAATTAGAAGAAGTACTCTAAAAACTTATCAAATATACAGTTATATTGGCTATAAATCCACATAAAAATATTTTATTAACGGAGAGAGTGTAATGTCAACGACTGCACAAAAGGTTTACGAAGTAATTACCTATGACGAAGAAGTGGAATTCAAGTATACCCTTCCTGATGAGGATGAAGAGAGAACGATTGAGTGTGAGCTGACTTTTGCATGGGAAGATGGCCTTGAAAAGTTTCAGCAAGAGCATGGCAAAGACAAAGAGTATAAGGTACATACCTTTAGACGTGAAGACCATTATCGCTTTTTTATCGATCAGGTAGAGAGCCGAACAGAAGACCAGATCGAAGAAGTCGAAGAAGAGATAGCCAATAAGATGAAGTTTGGTTTTGAGTTTACGGGACAACTGCATAACGACGACTAAACAGCGTGACATACGAATACTTAGAGTTTAAAACAGGACAGCGCTGGAAGACACGCATGGGTCATCGATTTGTCATCAAGGAGATACGGGAGGACGATGAGTATCCTCTGGTCTGTATCAGTATGGATACAGGGAAGAAACACTTTTTTGACGAGGACGGCTATGAGGTGGCAGGTTATCCTACGGACAATGATTTAGTGGAAAATATCACTTGAGGTTTGATAAAGCCGTCAAATTTACTCTGGTGAGTCGCAACAGGAGGTGTTCTGTTGTATGGGCGGGCATGGCACGGTTCCATAGGAGCAAAAAACGCAGCAATCTCCCCTTTTTGGCTTAAGGATTTCACCGCATCCCTTGCATGTGTAAAACCATTGGCAGGCATCTGTAGGCATTGTTTCCAACTCACTGTGCCCGCAAAGAGGGCAAGTGATCGTCGATTCTGTAATGACCTTCTTCATAGTACCTCTTTATCCAGTATACTCACTGTGTATTTTTATGTGAATATTATCCCATGAAATATTATGAGGAACAGCTCACATGGGATACCCCGGCGATGTCAAACAGGTGGGAAGGTTTCTCTTTATAGTACTTCTCTTCAACTTCTTTGGATTGCTCGTCATAAGGCTTGTTCATCACTTCCTGCAACTCTTTAATAAGGCTATAATCACCCTGTTCGGCGGCTTTATAGGCAGGTACGAGGAACCACTCCCGCAAAGTATATTTCGGATTGATCCTTTTCATCTGCTCGGAAAGAAGGTCCCGGGATTTCGATGTGTCAGCATTGATCGATGATCTCCATTTTTCCAGCCACTGCGACCATCTTTCACGAAGCTTTTCCTCATAGATAGCGTCCCCGTAAAAGCTTTTGACAAGAGGTTCGATAGTGTCCGGTATGCAGGAGAGCTCACGGAAGAAGATCGTGTAATCCACAGAGGTGTCTATCATTAGCACAATAAGTTCGTTGAAGAGCTCCGTGTCAAATTTTTTAAGACCCAGTTTGGAAGACCACATCTTGATCATACGTGCCTGCATCACTTTGGAAAAGCCGCTTCTGATCTCATCAAGTTGATCAAGCTCTTCTTTGTCTCCTGCCAGAAGGGGGAGCAGAGCAGTACAGAACATATGAAAGTTTCGTTCCGCTGCTACGGGTTGGTTCAAAAAGGAGAAGTGCACACCGCCACCGGTCCATGGCTGGTACCTCGGATCGAACATATCCATAAAGCCAAACGGCCCATAATCTAGGGTGAAGCCTCCAAGAGCCGTATTGTCACTGTTAAAGTTCCCCTGACAGTAGCCTACACGTATCCAGTTTGCCACAAGGGATGTGAGACGGGAGCGAAACTCCTGTGCAAGAAGGATGACTTTTTTGTTAAGAGGCAGGTTTTGATCGATCTCTTCGCTGTATTCACGGTCGATGATATGCAGCACGATCTGCTCAAGCTCTTCCCGTGCGTTTGGATGTTCACCTTTGCGCGCACGTCGACCGAAAAGCTCAAGTTGACCTACACGAAGAAAAGAGGGTGCGACACGCGTCGTGATGGCTACATCCTCTTCGATCATGACTTCCGGGTCTCTGGAGTAAGATCCGTTGAGAAACCATGGACGCTTGACCTTCTCAGTCCTGGATGTATAGAGTGTCAGTGAACGCGATGTCTCAATGCCCAAGGCATACATATGCTCCTGAGCCAGGAACTCACGAACGCTTGAGCGCAAAACTGCACGGCCGTCAGCGCCTCGGCAATAGGGTGTTCGTCCGCCACCTTTGAGCTGCATCTCCCATCGCTTTCCGTTGATCACCGCTTCAAGGATAGAGACGGCTCGGCCGTCACCATAACCGTTTCCTGTTTTAAAAGGGCATTGATCATAATATTCCGTCCCGTAAATAGAGAGGGCGTAGCCTGTCGCCCATCCGTGTTGTCGTAATGGTTCAGGCAACTGGGCCGTATCACCTGAAAACATACGCATGAAATCCTCTGACTGAGCCAGGCTGTCATCCAGACCCAGTTCACTGAAAAATGTCTTGCTATGGGCAATATACTCAGGTCTGTCAATGGGAGTAGGGTTTACAGGTACATAGTGTCCGGAAAAGACCTGTCTAGGTGCATGGTCGATTCCGTCTCTTGTCGCATCGGGGTCACGCTTAAGGGTGTCCATCAGTGAATAATCTGCCAATAAGGCCAGTTCCTTGAGTGTTCTCACTTTCGTTTGGCCTTTGTCTACTGTTTTCATCTTCTATCCTAATTAACATCACTCAAATAACAGGGCTGTCGAGTTTTTTCGTATTATATATGAGTTGGGTGAAACAATGCATAGTAAAAGAATCTAATCATTTTGCACAAGGTTTAAATAGGTTCTACATAAAGACCTGTATAATTTCATATTAAAATATAAAAGAGAAACCATGAATATGCACACCTATCAGATCGCCGAACAAGTATTGGACGATTACAGAAACAACAAACTGACGGATGAGAGAATCGATTTCTTAAAAGCACAGGTAGATGAGCAGCTTGAAGAACTCTCCGAAAACCAAGAGTTGTATGAGGGTTTTTTAAAAAAAGTCAATGCACCGGAAACAATTGATAATGTCATCCTTTGGATATTGTTGATGTCCGATGAAGATATCGTCGAGACCTATATCGATGAATATGGGAAAAAATATAGAGAGATCATACCGGTGAGTGATCTGGCTGATCTTTTGCTATACGTCGTACACTTGAACAAGGTCAAGAACACCACACTTGAGGGTTTTGATTATCTCCTGGAATATGAGCATGGCGGGATCGACGAGATGGATCAGTACTGTGTTACCAATGTCCTGCTCTTCATACAAAAATCCAAAGAACCGCAAATAGAATTTTAAACGTGAACGAAACGCTCCTGAGACTCAAGACCTTTTTTGCGATAGAACGCTCCAGAACGAGTAATAGCGAAAAAATAGTTGCTACAATCGGTGCCGTTTTTGGCATCTCTATCACCTTTTATATCAGCTATCTTCTTATCGGCCTTGAGGGTGCCATCTTTTTGGTGCCTTCAATGGGTGCGGCTGCTGTCTTGCTCTTTGCAATCCCACACGGTGCCTTATCCCAGCCTTGGGCGCTTTTCATGGGGAACCTGATGTCCGCGTTCATCGGTGTGAGCTGTTATATCTTGGTACCCAATCTTTTTGTGGCTGCCGGCCTGGCTGTTGGCTTGTCTATAGGGATGATGCATCTTCTAAACAGCATTCATCCTCCCGGAGGTGCTACAGCACTTGTGGCTGTCGTAGGTGGACCGGCGATTCATGATCTGGGGTATATGTATGTGGTCTCGCCTGTCTTCATCAATGTGCTGGGCATGTTCATTATCGCAGTCATCTTCAACAGTATGTTTGACTGGCGTCGTTATCCTATCAGCATGATGCGCTTCAGAGAAAAGGAGATGAGCCTAAAAGAGTCGGTCAGTTCTTCTTTGCGCAGCAAGTATATCGAACAGGCTATGAAAGACATGGACCTCGTTGTTGATGTTACCATCGATGATCTGGAGCGTCTCTTCGCACTAACGCTTCAACACGCTGAACAGGATAAGTTAAGCGTAAGTGAGATCAAACTGGGACACTATTATACCAATGGGAAGCATGGGAACGAATGGTCCGTACGTCAGGTTATCGATGAAGCGCCAAATCCCAACCCTAAGAACGATCTCATCATCTACCGTTGTGCGGAAGGGCTTGAGTACGGGCAGAGTGACAGCTGTACCCGTACGGAGTTCGCACAATGGGCGGCCAGAGAACTACTCAAAAAATCCTAGATAACGAGGACTAGATAATCCACTCTTTGAGTGGTATTCTTTTCTGTATCCTGTAGCGTACCAGAGGAAAGACGACAAAGGATGCCCCGATCGTCATATATAATGGCAGGAGTAGACTTTCGAGATGGTAATCATCTATGCCAAACAGAGCGATGAAGGAGCCAAGAAAAAAGAATATCCATGCCAGGGGTTTCTCTTCATCCGGGGCGTCAAAGACAAAACGGATGGTCGGCAAAAGAGCACAAAAGTCCGCAAAGATGGCAATGCTTATGGGGAGTATACCTGAGCTTTCTCGCAATAGGTACCATACGGCGATGGCTATCAGCCCGATGACGAGGGAGAAAATTTCAAGCCTATCAGGTCTGAGGTACTCTCCTTTAAACAGTGTCAGGATAAAGATTATGGCAGGGTTGACCATAAAGATGACGGTTAACATCTTGGTGACTTCATCGGCTGTCGGCGGGGTGACCAACCAAAAAGCCAGGCCGATAACACTCCAGATAAACCAGGAAATACGGTTGGGCTTGACGGTGCCACGAAAGATGCTGATAGAATAAGGCAGGATGGAAACAGCAAGGATGAACTGTGCCAACAGGCCTAATGCGTGAGTATATGTCATGTTATTTTTTTGGCATTGATCATACGATCAGTTCATTGATCTTATCAAATACGATCTCAAGATCATGTACGACTTTCTCAGAAAGTGTGACAGAGTCAGTGATATGTTGAAGATCTGCTCTAATCCCGTCAGAGATTGATTTTATGGCATCAAGCTGATCATGAAGTGCATTGATGTCTTTTGTCTGTTCTTCGATCGCTTCAATATCCAGACGTTCCAGCAACTCCCCCAGTTCTTCCTGTTTTAAAATCATAGGTGAATGTTCCCGCCCGAGCTGCGTTGATTCCAAATATTCTTTCAACTTGAAATAGGTGTTTTCAACCGAATCATAGAGTGAATTGTCCAAAGCCATATCTTTTTCCTTCATGTCTGTCTGTAGATAGAATAGTTTCGCAATTATAGCGCTATAATTCGAAATAGCAGAAACCTTTTCAGCCATACTACTGAAGGGTGTCGTTTTATCAAGGAGGATCATGAGTCAAGAGGCATTACGACGTATTCATGCGACTAAAGAAGATAATTTGAATTACCTTGACTTAAGCGGACTTGGTTTGGAGGCAATCCCTGATGAGATCACCTCATTGACATGGATAGGCGCTCTTTCTCTGTCACGTAACAGGATAAAAGACATCTCTTTGTTGGCAAAACTGCCCAACCTGCATAAATTGGCTTTGAGCGATAACTGTATAGACGATATTACTGTCTTGAATGATCTGCCCAAACTGCGCTTCATCTTTTTAGGAAACAACCAAATCGAAGAGTTGTCAGTTATAAAGTCACAGAAACGTCTGAAAAAACTTGTAGTCAATGACAATAACTTACGCAGTCTTCCCGACTTGAGTCATTTTGTATTGATGGTCTATCTGGATATCAGTAACAACCCTCTTGTACCACCGGACACGACGACTATAAAAGAGATGTTGCCCAATATAAAAATTTATAAGACCTAATCTCGTATAAAGGGTGTTACAGTATAGTCACGGAAAAATAAATATCTTTAAAGAGGAAGCTATGGTATACGATAATATTGTTTTGATAGGCTTTATGGGTAGTGGTAAGACAAGTGTGGGTAAGGCTTTGGCGCGACAGCTTTTGAGAAAATTCGTAGATGTAGATACAGTGATTGAAAAAGAACAGGGATGCAGTATCAATGAGATCTTTGCCGACAAAGGCGAGGAGGCTTTTCGTCGGCTTGAGCAGGAGTGCATTAATACGCTGGCTCAGGAAAAAGGGCGTATCATTGCCACAGGAGGTGGGGTGCCTATCTATAGCAAGATACCGGACAAGTCTCTGATTATCAATATCGACGCAGACTTTGATGTGATAGTCCATCGCTTGAACGACAGAGAACGGGCAAAACGTCCGCTTTTTCAAGATGAGGCCAGAGCAAGGGCTCTTTATGACGAACGCATTGAGACCTATAGGGAACTGGCAGATTTCAGCGTAGATGCAAATCAGGAAATACCTGTATTTATTCATATGATCGTCGATTATATCCTGGACAGAAGGGTTCTATAGATAGGAGAATATGCCTAAAAATCATAGGCGAACAGCAAGGATCTGCCGTTACTGTCTTTTCTCTCAGTGGTGAAGCTGTTCTTTTCCAGAACACGGATGGAGCCGATGTTGTCCGGATCAACAGAAGCATAAAGAGAAAGAATGTCATGTTTCTGACACCAGTGTTTGAATCCGTGAACAAGCTCTGTGGCTAACCCCTTGCCCCATTTCGCCTTGGAGAGCAGATAGCCGATACGCAGGTTAAGGCCCTTGTTTCTATCCCCGACCGTAAAGAAAGTGATGTAGCCTATGGGGCGGTTGGTATCTTTTTCTACCGCAAGGAGGGTTTTCGCCTCTTTATCACGCTCCTTGATCCAGGCTTCTGCTCTTTTGCGGTTGTATTCGCCCTGCCACATGAAGGGGAAGTTCCCCGTAACATCCCGTGTTAACATGTTTGACACAATCTCCACCAAGTCGGGCTGACCAAGCTCTTTTGGGTCAAAGGCATGCCACTCTTTGACAATCAGCCGTTGTGTAGTGAAATCATATTCCATAGTCGTATTCCTCCGTAATACTCACTCCATATAGATATGAAAGAAATTATGAAATTCTAAAAAATAGCTTCTGAAATGTCCATAAAAATTAACACGTTTTCTTTATCTTATGTATTCATAAGTTTGGTTACAATGGTCTTTTAGACTTTATATATAAAAGGATTTGGCATGGAAATACGTGTTTACTTTTGTGCTGTGCTCTACAATGAGGACTCGGAAATCATACAGGTTACCGATGCGAAGAAACAGTCAACAGGTGGTGAAACTACGGATGGTGTATCGCAGGTGCAAAACTCAAAAACAACATTGACGGAACTCTACAAAGACGGATGGAGATTAGCCCATGTTATCGCATCCCATGAAACAAACGGATACAGACTGTTTCTAGAAAGAGGGTAGTGCATACCCTTTTCTCTCAGAAAGTCTTGACGGCCATATCCTCCCGTTAACTCTACAACGCGCTTTTAAGATGCTATAATTCCCCTCATTATAAAGGGGTCATATGTTAATCAATTGTACAGTAGGTGAAAAAGGTCCCGCAAATGCATTGGATGACAAGCTTGTCTCTCTTGTGCACGTCGCGATGATTGCCGCTGGAGGTCATGCCGGTGATGCCCAGAGTATCCAATATTACGAGGAGTTGGCAAAGCAGCATAATGTCAAGACATGTGCCTACCTTTCCTATCCGGATAAAGAAAACCACGGTCTGGAAGTGATGCCTATGTCCACGGATGAGTTGATCCGTGCACTTGATGAACAACTTGAAAACTTTAGCAAAGTGGAGTGCGTCAGGTTTCATGGTGCCCTTTATCATCAAATGAACCGCAGTGCAGAGTTGGCTGAGATCATCGCTGATTGGCTGAAGGAAAAAGGTATTAAAGAGGTAATATCGCCTTACAGAAGTATGCTGCATAAGGCGTGTTCGCAAAATGCCATCATGACACATTACGAAGCGTATGCAAACAGGAGCTACAGTTCTATGAATGTGGGACTTGAGTTGATCTCCAAGGATCAGACAAATAGCGTGATAGATGATATCGATGCTGTTGTAAAACAGGTGCGAAAGATGAAGCAGGGTGCAATTGAGATAGACGGTCAGATCTTTCTTATGGAAGTTGAGACCATTTGTGTCGATAGACAATCAGATAATATTCTTGAAGTGCTTCAGGCCATTTTGAAAGTATTATAGGAAACGATTCTAAGGATAAAGGTTTTACCTGTACGGCTGCAGAAAGTAAATAGCGGTTATTTGTTCCGTATTATAGTTAATCGATAGGTTTGGGTTAAAGCCATTTTCAAATGGAAGTTTGAAAATGACTCAACAAATACTACATACCATACTTTAATGAATCTACCTCCTCTTTAAACTGTTCAATAGAGAATGTGATAAAATTGGCTATCTCTTCTGTTGACTGATCTGATAGTGATCGTTCAAATGTATCTTCCGCTCTATATAACTGTCTTCGCTATATTTCACCAAGATATATGGATCCGATTCTATTTCACTGTCATCGAGTGTCATCGCCACTTCAGGTATGCAGTATTCCAGATCAATATCCGGGTCAACCATGACATTATCAATGAGTGATACTGTTGTCTCAAGTTTGTCTTTCAACACCTGTTGCATATTATCCCTTTGATGTGTATTTGAGCACACTGTTGACTCATGATCAATAGTAAGCCCATACTCCAAGTATACATAGTTGTGATATTTTTTATACAAAATATTGATTAACTTTTAATCATGTTTGAAATATTCTCTCGTCTACTGGTCTGTTACTGCATAGTATGAAGTAAAATAAACATCAATTATTTAACACATAATTTTAAGTCAAGAGATTTTTCCTTGTGATATACTTCGGCCAAAAAAGGACATTTGTGGCATATATTAATTTAACTACTGAAAACTTTAACGAGACAATTGAGAACAATGAGACGGTTGTGATTGACTTCTGGGCAGAATGGTGTGGACCGTGTCAACAGTTTGCTCCAATATTTGAAAAAGTAGCGGATAACAACCCTGAGATCACCTTTGCAAAGGTCAACACAGAAGAACAGCGAGAATTGGCAGGACAGTTCGCTATCCGTTCCATACCGACACTCATGATCGTTAAAGAGGGTGTTATTGTCTTCAACAAGGGCGGTATGCTTCCAGAGGAAGCTCTTAACGATGTCATCCGACAGGCGAAAGAACTGGATATGGCCAAGGTTCATGAAGAGATCGCAAATGAAGCGGCTGCTAACGCGTAGTCGTATTTGTAGAACTATTCAATTTACCATATCACACGAAAAACTTATATAAGCAGGAAGTACAATGTTTGGAATGCCGGAAACACGCGCAGGATTTTCAATGAAGGTCGATGGAGTCCACTTAAACCGTCCGGATCTGCATAATATTGCAGCGGAACTTGGTGTAAGAGCTATGGATGTCATCATAAAAGAGGGAAGGCTTGTGATCTATAATACATCTGATGAGTGTCAGGAAGCAGTCGATGACAACGCACTTGCCTCATATGTTGCATTGGCCCTTGATATTTCACCGGAAAATATAAGTGATATCCAAGAAGTCAAACCAGAAGTAGGGCAATAGGTATTAAATTTGTTGTTTTTCCTTTAAAAGTGTACAAAGCCGAAGTTTTTAACACTTTATAAGGTATAAACTAGCTACACTATACAATTACTAAAATTCTGAAGGATCAAGCATGAGTAAGTTACATGTAAAAGCACATCAAAGACTCCTAAAAGAGGCTAGAAAGTATTTCAAAGATGTTAAACCTGTGGATGAGACCAGTCTTAAACGTAAAGAGGGTGCCGTCGTTCTGACACAAGATCACATGCTTGAATGGCTTCAGGTCTTTGAAGAGGACCGTATAAAACTCGATGGCTGTAACCAAGCTACGGTAAAACGTTAATCGTAAAAGAGGCCCTGGAGCCTCCATCGTGAAATCTAGTCTATATCATCATAGATAGTAAACACTTTTTCAAATCCCATGAGTTGTAGTTTCTTATCCAAAGCTTCTGCATCAAAACCATTTTGGCGTACTGAGGAAATGAGCTTGTTTATCTGTTCCCTGCTCAGGCCTGCTAATTCCAGTTCCAATTCTATCTCTTCTATACTCATATCTGTCCTTTATTATTTAGAATTCATCGTCGATTTATAACCTTTATACACCTAGACATGATTTAAAATTTATGACTAAAGTATATGCTCTTTGTTTACTTAAGCTCGATCTTGCGACAAGACCCTTATGAAAGCCTTTCCTGAGAAAAACCATCCTGGCCTTGCTTCCTGGGCCAACTTGGGATAAACCTGTAGCGCCGCAGCATAGAAGTCATTTAGATCCGCCGGATCTACGGACTGCTCAAGGATTTTCAATGATTCAAGCTGTGTAAATGTACGAAATGTCTGGCAAGCAAGCGTGTCTTGTGTTTGATTGAATATATGCCCTAAGATAACTGTATCGTCAAGATCTGTCGTGGGAATGAAATATTCAAACTGCAAAGGTGCTTCGGGGAAGGGTGTGACGATCTCTCCAGAACCAAGGAGAGTGGATGAAGTATGTGGATGAAGAAAAAATGCCATGTCCATGCCCGAGCTGTTTCCGATATGCATTAGTTCATCCATGGTCAGCACAAGGCTGCAAGCTTCTTTACATAACAATAAAAACGAGGCCGCATCTGAAGCGGCGGAGCCGAAACCAATCTTTTTCGGGATGTTTTTCTTGACCACTACTTTATGCTCCTTGAAAAACTCCTCGATATCGGAGTCGTCAGTAAAGTCGATCAATGCCTTATAGGCGTGAGTGATACTGTTTTCATGTATGGGAATCTCATCACATCCCTCAATTGTAAAACACTCACAGACCGACGGTACAAAGCTAATAGTGTCATAAATGTTGTCTGCGCGCACACTTCGGCACAAAAGATTGAGCTTCTCCTCTTGAACACCGGTCAGCTTGACAAAGACATCGATCCTCGCATGTGCTCTTATACTCAATTGATCATGCTCTTTCTTTAGATGGAACACATCCTTGTCTCTATCCATGTTCTGTGTATCTTGAAACGTGTTTTCTTCCCAGTAACCGGCTTCATCACCACCAGCAAAACCACCCATTTTATTCCCTTGTTGTTCGTTAGATGCATTATACTCTTTACAGGTTCTGCTTGGCTTATTCACTTGTTGTTTACTGACATAAAACATATGGTTTTTACTTTAAGTGACTTCAAACAATAAAGTTGTAAACTTCCTTAGTCATTTTGGGCTTTTGCCCATCCACAAAGGAATAAATATGAGTGAACAGACTGCAGAGTTTAATACTAGAAGCCTTACTGAAAAGATTAATGCTATTGATGAGATTATCGAAGAGAGTATCCGAGGATTTCTACATAGAGACAACGGAGACCTAGAGTTGGTGAATGTAGAAGAGAAGAATGGACTGATTATAGTGTATATCGAGTATCAAGGGGCTTGTGTTGCCTGTCCTTCGTCAGGAGGAACCTTGATGTCGATTCAAAACATCTTGCAGACCAAACTTTCAGAAGATATCCGCGTTTTTGCCGTATAAACGTGGACATGAACGACAGTATACCTACCTTTCACATCAATGATAGAAAACCCTATCATGACTGTGAACTGTATTTTTGTTTTGATTATGTAAACAAGCAAACAGGTTTTCAAGTGGATAATACACAAACATACCTGATGCATACTACCATCAAAGAGGTTGAGCTTCTTAATGAGGCTTTGAACATATACCAGGCAAAGGGTTTTAAAGATAAAGTCTTGGACTTTCAATCCGGATCAGGCGGCGATGAAAGCCTTGATGTTTTCCAAAAACAGTATGAGCATGTATTGAAACTGTCCAGATCACTTAAGGAACTTTGCCAGGATGAGGACAGTCTTATACAACTATCCGAATATTGTCTGGAAACACCACCCACTTATGAGGATGACTTTAAGATCAACAAACATATAAGGTCAGTGACGGTGGAAGGCGAGAAGATAAAAGTAAGGGATTGCGACGATCTTAAAGTGTACATAACGCGATTAAAAGAAAAGAGGATATCACTGTTTCAGTAATATCTTCATATTCTTATTTTGTTTTTGCCTCTTTCTTGGAAATCTCTATCTGCGCAACTGTTTCCAGCGCCTGATCAAACTGGTCTGCAGTCAATACAAAAGCGTTTACTCCTGCATCAATCACATGCCCAACTTTATCTTCATCACTTAATGAGGCGAATGCAAATACTTCAAGTTCAGGTTTCATCTCTTTGATCTCCTTCAGGAAAGCGATGCTGTTTCTGAAATTGACTGTAGAATCATGGATCACAATGTCATATTTATTAATATAAAGTCGTTTCAGGGCAGTTTCATTGCCTGTAACTTTGTCAACACTTTTAAAAAAGCTGTCAAATGCCTCAGTCTCAGCGTTAAGGTGAGATGCAGTATCTTGAATATACAGCAGATCCCATTTTTTTTCTGTACTCATTATTACGAACCTTTATATAGTTATTTATATATGAAATTATAAGATGATGCGCCTTAATAAGGGTATAAAAGGAGAGGTGACATGGACTATATCCAATAAAACCGTTGGCCTTTTTTTCCTATCAGTCCCTCTTGCTGTAGCTTTTTAAGATTGCGAGAAAGTGTCTCAGGGGATATGCTTAACAAAGCCGCTATCTCATACTGCTTATACCGACGGGATTGAAAGTTTTCATTCTGATAAAAGTTGATGATCTTTTCTCTGGCGCTCCCAGAAAGGTTTATTGCAATTGTGTTTTGCAAGAGTTGCACTTTAAAGAGCAGGGAGTTGATTATATTCAGTGCGATATCACCTTTATGCAGAAAACTGTTTTTAAACTTCTCAAGCTCGATCCTGATCAGCACGCTTGGTTCTTTTACACGGGCCGATGAAGGATATGGGGCTCCTTGAAGCAAAGCTGGCTCGGCGATAAGGGAGACAGGATGAAAATTATTGATAATGATCTCATTTCCCTTGTCATCTGTTTTATAGACGCTTACCATACCTTCGACAAGGATCAAGAGATGGTTTCCCTGTTCCCCTTGTAAAAAAAGACAGCTATCCCGGTCATAACGCTGCTGTGTGCAAATACTACTTAGAGCTTTAAGCTCATCATCGCCAAGTTTGTCAAAAAGATATATCTGTTTTAATGTATTTAATAGATCATCATGTTTCATGATGACAGTATAACCTAATAGAGAGCTAAAATCCCATCTTCCCTTTGCCTTAAGCTGAGATACTGAACTTCTTCATATCTGTCAGTCAAGATAAACTTTTTAAAGCTATAATTCCTTTTTAAATCTGTCTATTTATGGAGAAATGATGCTAATTCAAGAGCAAGAGCTACGCTCAGTCGTTAATGAAGAGATTAACATGCTACACGAAGAAGAGATGGAAGTGTTGAATACGCTTTATGAGACTTTAACCGCCCAAGAGCCTGATCTTAAAAAAATTGATGAGGCGTTTAAAAACTTTTTATTTGATGTTGAAGACCATTTTGCTGCAGAAGAGAGTATGATGCAGGAAAAAGAGTATGAACGTTATAAGATACACAAAGAAGACCATGATGCGATGCGATTGAAGTTGGCAAAATATTTTGAACGCTGGCTGGCGATTCGCAGCTTTTCGGAAGTACAGGGCTTTTTAGAAGGGGAGTACAAGAAATGGCTTATCTCCCATACTGCCACACGGGATACTGAAACAGCCCTATATTTGGAGCAGGGCCCAAAAGAGTACTAAGTCTGTTTTCCTAGGCTTGCGCCAGGATCTCATCCAATTCTTCCTCATAGATGATCTCTTTTTCTAAAAGGGTGTTCGCAAGGGTGTCGATAAGCTTCCAATGTTCATTGACAAAGTCATTGATGTTTCTTTGACCTTCTTGCATCCATCGCTCAAGCGCTGCATCGATCTTCTCATGATAATGCTTGGTGTCTTTCATATTGATCGTCTTACCCTGGGCATCCATAATACCATTGATATTGATATATCCCACTTCTTTGTCCATACCATAATGGGCAATCGCAGCATATGCATCACGTGTCGCTTGCTG